>JANPCS010000178.1:0-29662 GCA_031431065.1 Hyphomicrobiales bacterium
ATCCCTGGGATTTTCGTTCAACCCTGGCGGACTTGAAAGGGCTTGCCTTTCCGTTGTTGGCAAAGAGAGTCTCCATCCAACTCGCCGCCAGGGAGACGATCTCCCACTCGGTGGTATTCTCGTCCTCAACCATGTCCGACCGGTATCCAAATCATCGTTACGATCTAGCAGCTAGAGATTAGAATTGCACTGGCCTTGGACCGGGATACAAGAGTAGTAATCGGACGGAAGACCTGTCAGGCCAATTTCTCCCGGATGGCTTTGCCTTCTGCAGGCGGCTATGATACGGGGCCAGTATCGAAGCAGTCCGGATTTGCCCTGAAGATGCCCGAAGACTTGATGCGCTATGACCTGCTCGCCCAGAATGCCCTGAAAGGCGTGGTGCGCGACGCGCTGCGTATCGCCGCCACCACCGGCCTGCCGGGCGAACATCATTTCTACATCGCCTTCGACACACGCCATCCGGGCGTCAACCTCAGCCCCAAGATCCTCGGCCGATACCCCCGTGAAATGACCATCGTGCTGCAGCACCAGTATTGGAATCTCAACATTCACGAGGACCGTTTCGAGGTCGAGCTCTCGTTCGACAACGTGCCGGAACAGTTGGTCATTCCGTTCGATGCCGTGAAGGGTTTTCTCGACCCCGCGGTGCAGTTCGGACTGCAGTTCGAGACGGTCAATGTCGAGCGCAAACCAAAGGAAGTCGAGGGGCCGAAGCTGGCCTCCACGCGGGCGGTCACTGATGAGAACCCGGCTTCCGCCACGAATCCGCCGGAGACCGCTGTGCAGGATGACGCCGCGAAGGTCGTCTCCCTCGACCATTTCCGCAAGAAGTGAGGCTTTCGATGCTGCGCCGGATGTTGTTTATCGCCCTGCTCATGGCTGGTGTGAATGCTGCGCCGGTATCGGCCCAGACGGCAGCCGATTCCCGGGCGCTGGCGGCGATGAGCGACCAGGCGCTGTCAAAACTCCCGGCCAAGAAAGTCTTCGGCGGCCAGAAGCGTGCCACCCTCAACATGAAGGCCCGGGCCATTGGCTCCTATGCCAAGGGTTGCATGGCGGGCGGCAAGGCGCTCCCCGTGGACGATGCCGCCTGGCAGGTGATGCGCCTGTCGCGCAACCGCAACTGGGGCCACCCCGATCTTATTGCCCTTCTCGAGCGTCTGGCCCGCGAGGCCAAGGAAAACGACGGCTGGAACGGTCTATTGGTGGGCGATCTCGCGCAGCCGCGCGGCGGGCCGATGCCGTCGGGCCATGCCAGCCACCAGGTTGGCCTCGATGCCGATGTCTGGCTGACCCCGATGCCCAACCGCACGCTGACCAAGCGCGAGCGCGAGGACATGCCGGCCAGGCTGGTGGTGAAGGACCGCAAGACTATCGACAACTCGGTGTGGACCGAAGCCCATGCCCGATTGATCAAGCGCGCCGCCTCTTACCCGCAAGTGGCGCGCATTTTCGTGCATCCGCCGATCAAGGCCGAACTTTGTAAATGGGCAACTGGCGACCGCTCCTGGCTGGCCAAGATCCGCCCCTATTTCGGGCACAACTACCATTTCCACATCCGCATCAACTGCCCAAAGGATAGTACCACCTGCAAGAACCAGCCGCCATCGCGCCCCAAGGACGGCGATGGCTGCGGCGATGAACTGGCCTATTGGATGGGCGATGTGCCGTGGGTCCCGAAAAAGCGGCCAAAGCCCGATCCCAACGCCAAACCCCCGAAACCGCCCAAACCCGCTCCGCCCTTGACACTCAGCGCCCTTCCTGCTGAATGCCGCGCCGTCGTGACGGCCGAATAGCCGCCGAACAACAGATCAGGAGCAGCGCTCGACTGAGCGCCGTCCATGGAACAACAGAACGATCAGGCCCACGGGTCTTCGAAGACCACTCTCAAGCTGGCCTTCGCATCGATTGGCGTTGTCTTCGGCGACATCGGAACCAGCCCGCTCTACGCCATGCGTGAGGCGCTGCATCCGGTTGTGGTGGCGGGTGGCGTTCTGCGGGCCGCCGTTATGGGCGTCGCCTCGCTGCTGATCTGGGCACTGATCCTCATCGTCACGATCAAGTATGTCGTGTTCCTGATGCGCGCCGATAACAAGGGCGAAGGCGGTATCCTATCGCTGGTCGTGCTGATTGAAACGCTGCTCAAGAAAAAGGGCGGCTTCGTTCTGGCCATGGGCATCATAGGTGCGGCGTTCTTCTTCGGCGATGCGATGATCACGCCCGCCATGTCGGTGCTCTCCGCCGTCGAGGGATTGAATGTCATCAACTCGAACTTCCAGCCCTTTGTCGTGCCCCTGACGCTCGGCATCCTCATCACGCTGTTCCTGTTTCAATACAAGGGCACGGCGGGAGTCGCTTCGCTTTTCGCGCCGATCACCACCGTGTGGTTTCTCGTCCTCGGCGTCATGGGTTTCTACCACCTGTTCGACGATCCCGAAATATTCAAGGCCTTCAATCCGCTGCACGGCATCGCCATGCTGGTCGAACGGCCGGGCCTCGCTCTTCTGGTGTTCGGCGGCGTGTTTCTGGCGGTCACCGGTGGCGAGGCGCTGTATGCCGACATGGGCCATTTCGGCTCGAAGCCGATCCGCATGGCGTGGCTCTGTGTTGTCTTCCCCGGCCTCATCCTGAATTACCTCGGCCAGGGCGCCTTCATCATCTCGAACCCCGAGCATGTCGAAAACCCCTTCTTCCTCATGGCCCCCGACTGGGGACTTATTCCGCTGGTGGCGCTGGCAACAGCAGTGACCGTCATCGCCTCGCAAGCCGTCATCACCGGCGCCTTCTCGATTGCCCAGCAGGCGATGTCGCTGGGCCTCTTCCCGCGCATGAACATCACCCACACATCCGAAACCGAACAGGGCCAGATCTATGTCGCCCAGATCAACTGGATGATCCTGATCGGCGTCATCATCCTGGTGCTGGTGTTCAAATCGTCGAGCAACCTGGCCTCGGCCTATGGCATCGCCGTCAACACCTCGATGATCGTCGATTCAATCCTCGCCATGATCTTCTTCTGGCATTCGCGGAACCTGCCCCGCTGGTTCGTCATTCCGCTGATTGCCGTGATCTTCGTCATTGAAGCGATCTTCCTCGCCGCCAATGGCCTGAAGCTGGCGAATGGCGGTTTCATGCGGGTGCTGCTGGGCGCCACCATCATCATGCTGATGGTGACCTGGATGCGCGGCCGCCAGGCGCTGGCCGCAAAGTTGCGGAAGGAATCGGTCGAACTACTGCCGCTGCTTGAAAGCCTCAAGCGCCGCCAGCCGACCAGGGTTGCGGGTGCTGCCGTGTTCCTGCAGACCGACTCGCTCTATGCGCCGAGTGCCCTCATGCACAACCTGAAGCACAACCGCGTGCTGCATGACCGGCTGGTCTTCATCACGGCTGAAACAACCAGTGATCCGCGCCTTGAAAACGAGGAGCGCGTGACGGTGAAACAGTTGCCACTGGGCGCCTGGCTGGTGGAGGCCCGCTTCGGCTACATGGAACAACCGGACGTGCCCAAGGCGCTGAGGGCTTGCGCCCCCTTCGGCCTCGATATCGATCCGCGCCAGGCGTCGTATTTCCTCGGGCGCCGCGTGCTGCGCATGTCGGCCCGCTCGGCGCTGCCCTATTGGCAGCAACGCATCTTCATCATGTTGGCAAATCGGTCGGCGAGAGCCGTCGAGTTCTTCCGCATTCCACCCGACCGCGTGGTCGAACTCGGCATGCAGATGAGTGTCTGATCAACAGCGGAATTAGCCTATGGCCCTGCTCGCTCCCTTCTCCATCCCCGGCCGCTTCTGGCGCGGCAATCTCCACACCCATTCAAACCTTTCCGACGGCGCACTTGCCCCCAAAGCCGTGGTCGATGCCTACAAGAACGCCGGCTACGACTTCATGCAGCTGTCGGAACACTTCATCGGCCATTTCGATTTCCCCATCGCCGATACCAGAAGCTTCCGTTCCAACACCTTCACCACGCTGATCGGCGCCGAACTGCATGCGCCGGAAACGCAAGTGGGCGAACTCTGGCACATCGTGGCGGCCGGCCTGCCGCTGGATTTTCCCAAGAACCTCAAGGACGAGACCGGCGAGCAGGTGGCAAGGCGTGCCGCCGAGGCCGGAGCCTTCATCGGCATCGCCCATCCCGCCTGGTCGCAACTGACCATCGAGGATGGCCGGGCGATCGACTGCGCTCATGCCGTTGAAATCTACAACCACGGTTGCGCCATCGAGAATGACCGCGGCGACGGCTGGTACCTCGCCGATCAACTGCTGACCGAGGGCCATCGCCTCACGGCATTCGCTACCGACGACGCGCATTTCAAGACACCCGATCACTTCGGCGGCTGGGTGCATGTCAAGGCCGAGAGCCTTGACCCCGATGCATTGCTTAGTGCACTGAAGGCCGGGCAATATTACTCCAGCATGGGCCCGCGGATTCATGCCATCGAAATGAACGGCAAGGAGATTTCGATCGCGTGTTCGCCGGTCGATACCATCACCGTGCTGTGCGGCACCTCGCGCACGGCGATCCGCAACGGCCGCGCCATCACCGACGCAAGCTTCGACCTGGCCAAGCTTGAAACCGGCTGGCTGCTGAAGAACACCAGCCCATGGTTCCGCGTCGTACTCATCGACAACGCCGGCAAACGCGCCTGGAGCAATCCCATCTGGTGGGATGAGTTGCGGTGATTCAATTACCCTCATGCTGAGGTGCGAGCGAAGCAAGCCTCGAAGCATCCAACCGCGGGGGGGCCCTTCGAGGCCCGGCGAAGCCGGGCACCTCAGGGTGAGGACTCCAATTGGATTGCAATTTCTGCCGCGTGAGTCGCGGACGTAGATGCCCCTCTGGCTGGTTATCACCGGACTCGGCATCACCCAGATCATCGGCTGGGGCACGACGTACTATGCTTTGGGGGCACTTTCGCCCGATATCGCGCTGGCGACGGGATGGCCGCCGGCGCTGATCTTCGGGGCCTTCTCGGCGGCTCTGCTGGTCAGCGGCTTGATCTCGCGCTGGGCTGGCCGCTTTGTCGACCGGCATGGCGGACGGCGGCTGATGATGACGGGTTCGCTGCTGGCTGCATTGGGACTCGGTCTAACCGGGTTGATCGCCAATCCGGTAACTTACATCGTTGGTTGGCTGGTGCTTGGCGTCGCCATGCGGCTGATGACCTATGATGCTGCCTTCGCCAGCCTGGCGCAGATCGCCGGCGCGCAAGCCCGCCGCGCCATTTCCTATCTGACTTTGTTCGGCGGTCTCGCTTCGACGGTGTTCTGGCCATTGAGCCACTGGCTTTCCGAAGGGCTCGGTTGGCAGTCCACGTTTCTGGTCTTCGCGGCCCTGCACGTTTTCATCTGCCTGCCGATCCATGGCCTGGTGCTGAAGGGCGCTCGCGGCGAGGCGCATCTCGACTTCAACACCGATGACGCGGCCAAGCCACTGACCGGCCTCGAGCGCCGCAAGGCGATGACGTTGTTTGCGGCGGCACTCGCCATCAACGGATTGGTGTTCTCAGGCGTCTCGGCGCATGTCGTGCCGCTGTTCGAGGGCCTGGGATTTGCCGGCGCAAGCGCTGTCGGCATGGCGGCCTTGATCGGGCCTGCGCAGGTGGCGAGCCGCCTGGGCGAAATCCTGTTGGGGCCCAGATTGACGACAACGCAACTCGGCCTTCTCGCCTTCGGGCTGTTGCCGGTGGCGCTCGGAGTTTTCGCGGCGGGTGGTTTCAGTTGGACGGCGGCGCTGGCTTTCGCCGTGCTCTATGGCGCTTCCAACGGACTCGTCACCATCGCCAAGGGGGCCGTGCCATTGGTGTTGTTCGGGCGCCGTGGCTATGGCGAAGTGCTGGGTATCGTTTCAGCTCCCAACCTGGTTCTGAATGCCGTTGCACCCCTGCTCTTCGCATTGCTGCTGAGCATGACCACGCCGCAGACAGCCCTGACGATCGCCGGCGGCGCGGCCATCGTTTCAGGTCTTGCCATGTTGTGGCTGTCCAGGCTTCACCCACGCTAGGCCGGCCAACGTGAGGACGGCGAATGCGCTGCCGCACAGGAACGTTGCCTGCGGTCCATAGGTGTCCCACAGCAGCCCGGCCAGCACGCTGCCGATCAGCAGTGCCAACCCGCTCGCGAGGTTGAACGCGCCATAGGCCGTGCCGCGCAATTCGGCGGGTGCCGTATCGGCCACCATGCTGGTGAGGCCGCCCTGCGTCAGCCCCATGTGCAGGCCCCACAGCGCCACGCCAATGAGCATCATGGGGACTGAGACACTGAAGGCCAGAATCATGTCTGCCGCGATCAGTGCGATCAGACCCGCCACCAGAAGCCCGCGCCGTCCGATGCGGTCCGAGAGCACACCCGCCGGATAGGACGACAGCGAATAAACCACACTCATCACCACCATGATTAGCGGCACCCATGCATTGGAGAGGCCTGAGGCCGAGGCCTTGAGAATGAGAAAGGCTTCCGAAAACCGCGCCATCATCATCGCAGCACCAATGGCCGTCACCTGCCAGAAACCCGCGCCAAGCGATGAGGCGGTGCGGAAATCGAACCCGGGCTTCCGCTTCAGCGTTTGTTGGCTCTGCGGCGGTTCCTTGACGCCAAAGGCCAGGATCAACACGGCAATGAGGGCGGGAATACAGGCCACCCACATCACCATGCGGAGATCCATCAGCAGCACCGCCATCAATCCGATGGCGATCAGCGGCCCCGCAAAGGCGCCGACCGTATCGAGCGACTGGCGAAGACCGAAAGCCGCGCCACGCATTTCCTTTGGCGCGATGTCGGCCACCATGGCATCGCGGGGCGCTCCCCGAATGCCCTTGCCGATGCGGTCTGCAAAACGCGCCACGAACACCGCCGTGACACTGGTGGCCAGCGGAAACAATGGTTTCACCACCGCCGCCATACCATAACCCAATAGCGCCAGATGCTTGCGGTTGCGCCAGCGGTCGCTCAGAACCCCGGAGAACAGTTTCGAGATTTGCGCCGTTGCCTCGGCGAGACCCTCAAGCAAGCCGAGCAATGCGGCACTCGCCCCAAGCGTGCCGACGACAAACAGCGGCAGCACCGCGTGGATCATCTCGGAGGAGACATCCATGAACAGGCTGACGAAGCCCAGCATCCAGACACCGCGAGGGATGTTTTTAGTCATGGGGCTGCGAAACCCGATGTAAAGAGGTGGACCGGAAAAGAGGCTTGACTTGCCAGTTGAAGGCTTTGCCGCCATGCACTCGCTTCCACGGGCGTGAAAGGCGGCTGAGTAGCCTTTGCATTCTTCGCGTTCCAGCATATATTGATGTTGACAACGGTTATGGGAGTTTCCGATGCAGAGCAAGGGTCAACATGTTGTTCCCAGGGGTGGGAAATGGAGTGTTCGTACGACTGGAGCGACTCGCGCCAGCGGCATCTTCGCGACTCAGGATGCAGCTATCGACGCGGCCCGCGAAAGAGCGCGAAGAAACCAGACAGAACTTTACATTCACGGCAAAGACGGTCGTATTCGTGAGAGAAGCAGCTTCCGGGATCCTTTTTCGCCCAAGGGCTAAACCTTGCGGAATGAGTCCTACGAAACGTCCATTTTCATCAACTGCCCGTTCGACAAGGAGTATGAGCCACTTCTTGAGGCAGCAATCTTTTGTTGCGTCTACCTCGGCTTCCATCCCCAGCTTGCGACTGCACGGCTCGAAGCGGGAGAGGTCCGGCTCGGCAAGGTCGTTTCACTGATTGGCAAGTCGAAGTTTTCGATTCACCACCTGTCGCGTTCGAAAGCTTCCAGGAAAGGCGAAGCGCTTCGGATGAACATGCCCTTTGAACTGGGATTGGACATGGGCTTTCGCCTTGGCGGGCAAAGAAAACACAGAGATAAGCGATTTCTGATTTTCGAGAAGCAGAGGTTCGAGTTGAAATCGGCACTCTCGGATATCGCCGGCCAGGATGTCGATCAACACGAGGACAGCTTTGAAATCCTTATCAGAAAAGTCAGAAATTTCCTCAAAGTCGAGGGCGGGATAGAGGCACCGGGATCGCAGCGCATCTTGGCCGATTACGAGACATTCCAGGCGTGGCTGCTTGAAAAGAAGCTGGAGGAAGGCCACTCGGAACAAGAAGCCCTCGACTTGCCGGTCCGGGAACGTATTCAGGAAATGCAATCGTGGATCGACCAGGGTATGCCTGTCCCATGGTTCCCGAAGTAAGTCTAATGGCCGCGACATCCCGCCGGACACGGTCTGACGGATAACCAAGAAATTAACCCTGACGGACTTCTCGCATGAATAGTTCCACCCGCACCGAGACCGACTCATTCGGACCCATCGAAGTCGACAGCTCCAAATACTGGGGCGCCCAGGCGCAGCGCTCGATCGGCAACTTCAAGATCGGCTGGGAAAAGCAGCCGCTGCCGGTGGTGCGGGCCTTGGGGATCGTCAAGCGCGCGGCGGCGGAAGCCAACATGGCATTGGGCCGGCTAGACCCGAAGATCGGCGAAACCGTCGTCAAGGCGGCGCAGGAGGTGATCGAGGGCAAGCTCGATGAGCATTTCCCGCTGGTTGTGTGGCAGACCGGCTCCGGCACCCAATCCAACATGAACGCCAATGAGGTGATTTCCAACCGGGCCATCGAAATGCTGGGCGGCGAGATGGGCTCGAAAAAACCGGTGCACCCCAACGATCACGTCAACATGAGCCAGTCGTCGAACGACACCTATCCGACAGCCATGCACATCGCCTGTGCCGAGGAAATCCATCACCGCCTGCTGCCAGCTTTGCAGAAGCTGCGCAATGCCTTGAACGGCAAGGCGCGGAGTTGGAAATCGATCATCAAGATCGGCCGCACCCACACCCAGGACGCAACGCCGCTGACGCTTGGCCAGGAATTCTCCGGCTATTGCCAGCAGGTCGAGAACGGCATCGCCCGCATCGAGCAGACCATGCCGATGCTGATGCAGCTGGCGCAGGGCGGCACGGCGGTGGGCACCGGGCTTAATGTGCCGGTCGGTTTTGCCGAACTGGTGGCCGAGTGCATCGCCGCCATCACGCACATGAAATTCACTTCGGCCCCCAACAAGTTTGAGGCTCTTGCGGCGCACGACGCCATGCTGATGAGCCACGGCGCCATCAACACGGTCGCCGCCTCGCTGTTCAAGATCGCCAATGACATCCGCTTTCTGGGCTCCGGCCCGCGCTCCGGCCTTGGCGAGTTGTCGCTGCCGGAAAACGAACCGGGCTCGTCGATCATGCCGGGCAAGGTCAACCCGACGCAGTGCGAAGCCCTGACAATGGTCTGTGTACAGATTTTCGGCAATCACGCGGCGCTGACCTTTGCCGGCGCCTCGGGTCATTTCGAACTCAACGTCTTCAACCCGGTGATGGCCTATAACTTCCTCCAGTCGGTGCGCCTGATGGCCGATGCGGCGGTGAGTTTCACCGACAATTGCGTCACCGGCATCGAGGCCCGTGAAGACAACATTGCCGCAGCACTAGGCCGCTCGCTGATGTTGGTCACCGCGCTCGCGCCGAAATATGGCTATGACCGCGCCGCGAAGATCGCCAAGACGGCGCATAAACACGGCACCACCTTGCGCGAGGAAGCCGTGAACGACGGCATCGATCCGCAAGACTTCGACCGCATCGTCAGGCCAGAGGACATGATCGGGCCGAAATAGATGGGCGAGATCGTCAACCTCAAGCGCCACCGCAAGCGCAAGCTTCGTATCGCGAAGGCGGAACGGGCGGCGGAAAATCGCCTGGCTTTCGGCCGCACCAAACAAGAAAAAACCCAGACCGAAGCTGAACGGAAAAAGGCCGCCAAGGACCTCGAAGCCCACAAGCGCGAGGAGTGATGGCTCAAGACCTCAAACGTTCGCTCACCATCGCCGGCCACCGCACCTCGCTGTCGCTTGAGCCTGAATTCTGGGCGGCGCTGCAGGCGGAAGCGGCAAGGCGCAACCAATCGATTGCATCCCTGGCCGGTGAAATCGACAAGTCGCGCGGCGCCCGCAATCTGTCCAGCGCCATCAGGGTGTGGTTGCTGGCCACACTCACTGCGACGGCGAATCCCCCGGTGGCGGCGAAATGACCACCGGCGCGCCCTCGGGCTTGTCCAACACAAGCGGTGCCTCGGCGACGGTCCGGGCCGGCTTTGCCGCCACCACCTTCGGCTTGGGCTGCGGTATGGCAGCCGAGAGCTTGGCCAGCCGGCGATGGATTTTGAGATCGCGCTGCCGCTGCTTGATCTCGCCCTTGCTGATATCGGCGTTGACGGCGCGCTCGGTCTCGATCAGCTGGCGCAGGCGTTCGGCCTCGAGCACCCGCATTTCGGAATGGACCTTGAGTTCGCGCTTGCGCAACAGCAACTCGTCGCGCTGCGCATAGTAAGCGGCAAGCCGCGCCTCATCCTCGATGCGCTGCTTTTCTTCCTGCTCCGCCAGCCGCTTCTGTTCCAGCTGCAGGCGTTCGAGTTCGTCGATCCCCTGCTGCATGATGGCGACGCCGAGCTTGGTCGATATCTCCGCGTTGTCCTCGCTGCGGGCCAGCGCCGAGGGCGGGCCGGCATAGGAGAAGCGCATGGCCGGCAGATCTTTGACAGCCTTGAGCGAGACCGTGACATCGCTGTCGATCTCGCCCAGCGCCAGTTCGGCGACCGTCTTGACCGTCACATCGGCCTCGGGTGTCTTGAGGGAAAACGGCAGAAAACCAACTTCGCCACTGGCGATGGTGATGGTGCCGTTGATTTTTCCGAAACTCAAACCCTCGCCGCCGCGAAGAGCGTCGAAGGCTGCCGTCACACCAGCACCATCCTTGGCTTCGGCGAGTGCTGCGGCAAAGGCCTTGGGGCTGAGGCCCAGCAGGCGGAAGTCTTCAAATCCATAGGCGCCACTGCCACGAAGGCCTGCCAAGGCGCCACCGGCACTGCGCCCCTCGCCTTCGAACTTGACATCGAAAGCTCCGGATCCTTCGGCGGCCGGCTTGCCATTGACCTGCAGCAGCTGCGTCGACAACTCCACCGGAATGGTGACGCGGCCCGAGAGCTTGCGGCTCGAATCCGTTCCCTTTGACACCAGTTCGATCTGGGCGCCGCGGCCGATTTCATCCTTGCCGAACAGCGCCAGGCTGATTTCCTCCGGTTTCACGACAATGCCGATCTCGGCATCGCGCGCCGCGAAATGCCGGTGCACGCGCAGCATCTTGGGCCTGATCCAGATTTCGCCGGTCAGGCCAAACGGCAGTCGCGCCGCGAAAGCCGTTTCGAGATCAGGCACCGCCCCCGACCAACTCAGAAACACCGGAGCCAGTACATCGACGAGCGCCAGCGATGGCGTTTCGAATTGTCCGGTGATATGGCGCGCGGAACTGAGATCGAATTCGCCGCTGAATTGCTTGCCGTCCAGCCGGCCGGCAAGATCGGTGATCGACCAGCCCGCGCCAGAGGTTGCAAGGTTGGCGTCAACCACCAGCACACCAGCGGGAACCTGGGCGGCCGGCAGGCCAGACGCCATCGCCAATGGCGTGACATCGGTCGAGCGTAGCGCCAGCCTGCCGCCGAGCCCGAAATCCGCCGCCAGCGGATTGACCGTGCCGCGATAGTCGAGTCTCGCCCCGAAAATCTGCAGCGCCGCATCGGCCATGAAACCGGTTTTCGCGGTACCTGCCGCCTTGATGTCAAGGCGCGCCGCTTGCCCGTCCGGTGTTGCCTCGGTCAGGCCGAGCATGGCGGCAAGCGCGCTCGAATCGGGCGACGACAGCATCGCCTCGCCGCTGATATCGAGCAGCGGTCCAACCACGCCTCTGGCGTTGAAGCCAAAGACTCCAGCGGTGCCATTGAGGTTGAAATCCAGAGCCGATCCGTTGTCGGCGGGTTTTACGCCGAGATTGCCCTTGACCTCAGCGGGTCCCAGATTGGCGGCCCAGGCGGGATAAGCTCCGCTCTGAACCAGACCAAGCAGCCGCAGCAACTCGCGCGGATCGCCGGCTTTGACCTCAAGGCCGATCGACCCATCAGCACCTTTGCCGCTGTCGAGAATGAGGCCGGTCGCCATCAGTTTGGCACCCCCTACCGAGCCGATCTCAAGGGCCCGCAGATCCAGCCCATTGGCGCCCGATGCGAGATCGAGCACCACATCGGACGCCGTGACGCCATTGAGCAGCAGTTGTGCTGTCTGCACGGTCAGCCGCAAATCCGGCGCATCGGCGCGCGGCAGGATCATCGCGGCAAGGCTGCCAAGTCCCTGCGCGGCGGCTGCCGAGAGTGCGGTCACACCTTGCGGCATATAGTTGTCGAGATCGATGCGGTTGGCATCGACGCGCAAATCGACGGCACCGCGTCCGGCAGGGGTCACCGACAATTCGGCCGAGCCCTGTTCGGCATCAAGTTCATAGCGCGCCTTGGTGAAGCGCAGGCGCTGGGCGGTCAGGCTGATATCGGTCTGCAGCTTCAGGCGGCCGCGGCTGCCGGTCCAGATCGAACTTACCTGCTGCTTGGATTCAGGCCACAGCCATTGCACCAGCTGGCGAAGGTCACTGGCTTCAACCGCCAGATCGCCGGCGATCTCGGCCCCCTGCTCGCCCGGAAAATACACACCCTTGAACAGCATCTTGGAGCGGCCAGGTAGCCCACTGGACAGCTCCTTCACCCGTAGCGCGCTGCTGTCGGCTTCCAGTGTCAGCTTGACGTTGTCGAGCGTCTCGCCGCCGATCTTGAGGGCGGTTATCGACATCGAGCCCGTGAAGCTCATGTCGCCGGGCAACGACTTCAGCACGCTCCCGGCCAGCGCCAGACTGCCGGCTTCGCGTAACAGCGTGCGGCTCTGGGCGCCGGCAATCTCGTCGAGATCGAACATCGCCGACTTGAGATCGGCCTTGGCTTCGATGTGGGGCCCAAGTTTCAATTCGGCGGAACCCGTGGTGATGGCGCCGCCCAGTTTGGAATCCTGCGGGGCGATTTCGATCTTGTCCAGTTTCACATGATCGAAGCTCGCCTCGACTTTGGCGGTAAACACCAGCGGCCTGACTTGGGCTTGCGGCTCTGGCTTGCCGTCTGCCGCGACCGCCGGCTCGATGCGCAATTCGCCGGTGGCTTTTCCGGCCTCGCTGGAACCATCGAATGCGAACACCAGACCCGTACCATCGGCAGCCCCCACTTTGACGCCGAAGCGGAACGGTTGATCAGGCTCCCAGACGCCGGTTGTCACTCCGATTTCAACAGCGCGATCGTCTTGCAACGCCTGGGCGCGCAGCCGCCACGGTCCACTGACGCCGGGCGAGGTCACCGCGGCATCGAAATCGTCGAGACGGTAGGTTTCGCGGCGGCGCCGGTCGGTGAAATACACCGTTCCGCCGCGCAACCTGATCTGGTCGAGGCTGACCCGCGACAGCAGATCGCTCTTGATCAGATCGGCAGCCGGACTGAACTGCCAATTGCCTTCGCCAGTGGCCAGCCGCTCGAAACGCATGACAGGGCTGTCGATATCGATGCTCTCGACATCGAACGAGCCACGCGCCAGTCCGGCCAGCGTCATGCGCACCACGATGCTATCGGCATGCGCGAATTCCGGTGCTTCGAGGCCCGGTGGATTGGCGATGCTGACGTTCCTGGCCGTCAGCTTCGGCCACGGGAAAAGCTGCACCGAGACCAGTCCATCGATCGTCACTGTGCGCCCGGTAAGCTTCTTGCCGTAGGTCTCAAGATCGGCGCGATAGCTGTTCCAGTCGATCACATAAGGTGCCGAGAGCAGGCCGGCGATGGCGATCACCAGCATAATGCCGAAATAGAAGACGGGGGACTTCCACACTTTCATGGATGCCTGTGTTGGTATGGCATTGCGTCAATCAAATGGCGGCATTCTTGCCGGGGTTCATGATGTTCTTGGGGTCCAGCGCCCGCTTGATGTCGCGCATGAAGGAGAGTGCGGTCCCATGCTCTTTCTCCAGATAGGCCACCTTGCCGGAGCCGATTCCGTGTTCGCCGGTGGAGGTGCCACCCATGGCGATAGCGCGGTCGATGAGGCGGTCATAGACCTCCTTCACCTTCTTCACTTCCAGCGGATCGGCGCGGTCGCAGAACAGCACGACGTGAAAATTGCCATCGCCCACGTGGCCGACAATCGGACCATAGAGTCCGTTGGCGGCGAGATCGTCTTGCGTGGCGGTGACGCATTCGGCAAGCCTTGAGATCGGCACGCAGACATCGGTGGCGAAAGACTCCTTGCCCGGCACCAGCGATTTCGTCGCCCAGAAGGCATCATGGCGCGCCTGCCACAGCTTCTGGCGGTCCTCTTCCTTCGATGCCCAGCTATAAGGCCCGCCGCCCAGGTCCTCGGCAATGCCTGCGAAACTTTCCGCCTGCTCCCTGGCTGAGGCCTCAGTGCCGTGAAATTCGAGGAACAGCGTCGGCGTCACCTTGAGATCGAGTTTCGAATAGGCGTTGAAGGCCTTCACATGCTCGGCATCGACGAGTTCGATGCGGGCCACCGGAATGCCCATCTGGATCGCCGTGATCGTGGCGTTGCAGCAGGCCTCCACACTTGGGAAGGGGCAGACGGCGGCGACAATCGATTCCGGGATGCCATAGAGCTTCAGCGCCACCTCGGTGATGACGCCCAAGGTTCCCTCGGAACCGACCATCAGCCGCGTGAGATCATAACCGGCAGACGATTTCTTGGCGCGCGAACCGGTTGTGATGATTTGCGCATTGGCCATCACCGCGGTGACGTTCAGCACGTTGTCGCGCATCGTGCCATAGCGCACCGCGTTGGTGCCCGAAGCCCGGGTCGCCGCCATGCCGCCCAAGCTGGCGTCGGCACCCGGATCGACGGGAAAAAACAGGCCCTGGTCGCGCAAGTATGTGTTCAATTGTTTGCGCGTTACGCCGGCCTCGACCCGGCAATCAAGATCCGCCGCATTGACTTCGAGAATGCGGTTCATCGCCGAGAGATCGATCGAGATGCCGCCGAACGGTGCGGTGAAATGGCCCTCGAGCGAGGTGCCGGTGCCATAGGGAATGACCGGCGTTCCATATGTCCCGCAGATCGCGACAATCTTTCGAACTTCTTCCGTCGAATGCACAAAGGCCACGGCGTCAGGCGGAGCACCCGGATTCCAGGTCTGGTCCTTGCCGTGGCTGTCGCGCACCGCCTGGGCCGTTGACAGCCGATCGCCCAGCACCTCGCGGATTTCGGCTACGGCCTGGGTAACGCTGTTCTTGGCGGAAGGTGAGTCCATGCCACGCAAAATAGCATGAGATCAGCGATTTGCGATGGCTTTGCGTGTCAACGGCGTAAACGTGAGAAGGCGCCGTTTGCAGGCGCCTCCCCGTTTCGTTCAATCGATCAGAGTCCGGGAATCTTCAGCATCATCAGCTGTCCGCCCTCGCGCTTGTAGGTGAAGTCCGGCTGTGAATCGCCGTTGTTGTCCTCGCCTGGCGCCTTCTCGACCCACAGCGTGTGGGCCTGGACGTTGATCAGGAATGTGCCGGGACCGAAGGCTGACGACGCATCGATGATCCCAGAGGACTCCCAAGCCCCCCAATTGCCGGGGCTACGTCCATCGACATCGGTTGGCCCGCCATCCGCCGATTGGTCGACCTTTGCCACCACGTCCGGCGTTCCCGCAAATGGCACGTACCAAAGCCTCGCCGTGGTGGCGGCGGGATCGATAGCCTGCTGGGCTGCCGTAAATTGCTGGCTGCTGCCGGGGTCTTCGGTCAGCAGGATGCCGGTCGGCGTACTTTCAATATTGTCGGGCTGATGGACTTCGGTCACCGTCTTCACCGGATTGTCGTCACCCTCGACGAACACGGTCAGTGACGTGACCTTGGTCGGGTCGGTGGAATCGAGCACCATCTTCCACACCCGCCCGTTGGTCGAACGGAAGTTCGGGGTATCGAGGCTCTGGTCAGCCCTGCGGCCTCTGCCGGAATCGACGAGATAAACGACGTTCCCCATGCCCGCCCGCTTGTCATAGGCGATGTCCTCGATGCGCACGAACTGGAAGACATTGTTGATGTCGCTCCAATACTCGAGCACCCATTGCGGACCATCGATGCCAGTTGGTACCACCGACCGCAGGTCGGTTTGCCAGGAGCCATTGTTGGGTGGCAGCGGGAAAACCTTGTCGGCGGCTTTCATTTCGCTGCCATCGGGATTGAGGCCTGTGGCGATATCCTTCGGCACCTTGATGAAGTGACCGGTGACGACGGTTCCGGAACCCGGCAGCACGTCATAGTAGTTCTTGATGCCTGGCGTGTCCGAAACGAAAGCCCAGAGATCGCCCTTGTCGTCGAGCACCGCGTTGGTGGTTGGCGCGATGTAGGAATAAAGTTGCGACTGCGCCGGAACGGCACCGGGCGGAAACACGCCGGTCAGCGGCCCGCTGGTAAAAGTATCATCGCCAGACAGCACCACCGGATAGCCGTAGCCCGGAATGGCGACGCTGTTCTCGTGATTGTGCCGGCCCATGCCGGGGATCGTCCGGTGTTTGCCATTGCGGACATCGAGCGCCACCACGAGTCCTGCCTCCTTTTCCGCCGGATCGCCGATCGCCGGCGGCCAGGAATTGGTCTTCCGCAACACATAATCCGGCGACTCTTCATTGGTGAACAGGATGTCGCGGGTGAAGCCCTCCTTGGCGGTCGCCAGGAAGATCGAGCAGAGACGCTGGTAACCTGACTCCTTCGAGATGACGAAGGAGCCGTTGAGCACGCCCGCCGAATGCGCGTTGAGGATCAAGCGGCTCACCTGCGAATTGTCGAAGTCGTTCTCGCCATTGGCGGCGGTTGGCGTCGCGGTGTTGTAAGGGAACGGCGCCTTGCCGGTTTCGTGATTGACGAAAAGATCGACGCGCCCGTCGCCGCGGGTTCGAAACGCAATACCGTCCGGAATGGCTTCGAAGCGATAGCCGCTGGACAGCACATCGCCCACCGTCATCAGCGGCGTGATTTCAACACCGGCCTTGACGGCCGTCATCATCGCCGGCCGCGCCGACTTGAAGCCGGCGGGATTATCCGCCGCGAGAGCCAGGCCGCCGGTAAGCGCCGCCACACCGGCAGCCACCGTCGACAACACCAGAGTCTTATGTCTTCTCATCATAACCTCCCACTCAGTTGCACGGCCCCCGTCCGTTAAGGCTACTCCCAAAACAGTCCAACCGGCAACACTGCGGGCGCACCCGCCATTGTGCATCGCATTCAAGCCAGTATATTGCAACCGGGACACACGGTCCCGAGGTGAATGCCCATGGCTTATCCCGCTCCCTTTGTGGGCCGCATCCAGCAGGTCGAGGATCAGTGGACCGACTACAACGGCCACTTCAACATGGCCTATTACAACGTTCTGTTCGACCGCGCCGGCGACGAGGCCTTCGCCGCCATGGGGCTGGGGCCGGATTATGTGAAGGAGCGCAACGCCTCGTTCTTCACGCTCGAAAGCCACAACACCTATGTGCGCGAACTGCATGCCGGCGATTGCGTGCGGATCGAAACGCAACTGCTCGATTGCGACGCCAAGCGGGTGCATTACGTGCAGCAGATGTACCACGCCGACGAAGGCTGGCTTTCGTGCGTCACCGAGCTGATCGTCATGCATGTCGACATGGGGTTGAAGAAATCCGCCCCCTTCCCGCCCGGCGTGATAAAAAAAATCACCGCCATGCACAGCGCCCACAACAGGCTGCCCGTGCCGCCACAGGTGGGGCACCGCATCGGCATTCCCAGAAAGGGCTGATGCCCACAATCGTCACCTTGATGCAACATTCCGGGCGCATTCCAAATCCATAAGCTGATTCAGGACGGATCAACCAGGGAGGCGAAGTGATGAACCAGGGTATCAACGTGTTCGCGGAAGCGCTTGTTTTCGTTCACGGAAAATATGCCGAATCGGAAGCGGCCCGGCACGCCGCCCTGTGCGAGAAATCCGGCGACACCGAAACCGCCGAAACCTGGCGCAAACTGCAGCGCGCCGTGCGCGAGTTGCGCCAGACCAGCGCCTGCCTGAACCGCAAGGCCGCCTGATCCCTCAAGCTTGACATGTGCAGCACATGAATTCATGTTTGGCACATGAACAAGCATGTCCAGATCAGGAATGTATCTCCGGAACTTCACCGCAAGCTGACGGCACGCGCCCGCAAGCAGGGATTGAGCATGTCTGCCTATCTCATTCAGGAGATGGAGCGTATCGCCGCCTTGCCGACGCTTGCGGAGATGGCGGAGCGTCTGAAGAGGCTTCCGCCTATAGAACTGTCGCCGTCGGCGGAAGAACTGATTCGCGAAGACCGGGATTCGCGTTGATCGTCATTGATTCCTCAATGGCCGTGGACTTTCTCGTGGCGGCAAAAACCGAAGCTGGCGTGGTGAACGTTATTTCCGCCGAGGACGTGCTGATCGCACCATTTCTGATCGATCTTGAGGTGATGAACGTCCTGCGCAAGCGTGGGCTCGGCCGGCAAATGTCTCAGGCCGATGCCAACTGGTCATTCCGCGGGCTCGGCAACCTGCGTTTGATCAGATACCCCACTGAGCCACTGGCAGCGCGGATCTGGCAATTGCTGTTCAACATGACGCCCTACGACGCGGCCTATGTCGCACTGGCGGAAGCACTGGCCTTGCCACTCTATACGCGTGACGGCGGATTGAGTCGCAGCGTGAGGCATCAAGCCGATATCAGGCTCGTTTGAGTTACCGACTCCAGGTTTCGCTTTTCGTTCCTACGGTTGCTATAGTGGGCCACATGGATTCGAGCCCTGATGACACCCAAGCCTTTCGACCTCGATGATTTCGGCGATGATGCCCCCGTACCTCCAGTGAAACCGGGGAGCCTGTCGGCGCGTGCCATGGCGCAATCAGAGCCCACCTATCTCAAGGGCCTGAACCCTGAGCAGCGCCTGGCAGTGGAGGCAATCGACGGTCCGCTGCTGGTGCTGGCCGGAGCCGGCACTGGCAAGACGCGGGTGCTGACCACGAGGCTCGCGCATATCCTGGCCACCGGCAAGGCCTGGCCGGGGCAATTGCTGGCCGTCACCTTCACCAACAAGGCGGCGCGCGAGATGAAGGACAGAATCGGCGCGCTGGTCGGTGGCGTCGTTGAGGGCATGACCTGGCTCGGCACTTTCCATGCCATCGGCGTCAAGATCCTGCGCAATCATGTCGAGCTGGCGGGGCTTCGTTCCGGCTTTTCGATTCTCGATACCGATGACCAGATCCGGCTGATGAAACAGCTGATGCAGGCCCATGACATTGACGAGAAGCGCTGGCCGGCCCGCCAACTCGCCAACCTCATCGATGGTTGGAAGAACCGTGGCCTGACACCCGACAAGGTGCCGGCTGGCGAAGCCCAGGAATTCGACCGCAAGGGCGGCCAGCTCTATGCCGCTTATCAGCAGCGCCTGAAAGTTGTGAACGCCTGCGATTTCGGCGATCTGCTGCTCGAACCCTTGCGCATCTTTCAAGCCCATCCCGATGTGCTGAAAGAGTATCAGCGCCGTTTTAAATACATGCTGGTGGACGAATATCAAGATACCAATGTCGCGCAATATCTGTGGCTGCGCTTGCTGGCCCAGGGCCACCAGAACATCTGTGTCGTCGGTGACGACGATCAGTCGATCTATGGCTGGCGCGGTGCGGAAGTCGACAATATCCTGCGCTTCGAGAAGGATTTCCCCGGCGCCAAGGTCATCAGGCTTGAACGCAACTACCGTTCGACGCCACAGATTTTGGGCGCCGCATCAGGCCTCATCGCCAAGAACGAAAGCCGTCTCGGCAAAACCCTGCGCACCGACCGCGATGATGGCGACACCGTCATCGTGCGCTCGCACTGGGATGGCGATGAGGAGGCCCGTGTCATCGGCGATGACATCGAGAACCTGCAGCGGAAACAGGAAAAACTCAATGACATGGCCATTCTGGTGCGCGCCTCCTTCCAGATGCGGGCCTTCGAGGACCGCTTCATCACGCTGGGTGTGCCCTATCGTGTGGTCGGCGGCCCGCGTTTTTATGAGCGCGCCGAGGTTCGCGATGCGCTGGCCTATCTCAAAATCGTCGCCTCGCCAGACAATGATCTGGCCTTCGAACGCATCATCAACACGCCGAAGCGCGGCATCGGCGACAGCTCGGTGAAGCGCATGCATGGGCTTGCCCGCGCCCAGGGCATCTCGCTCTATCGCGCCGCCGAGTCGATCTCGCTCACCGATGAACTGCCGGCCAAGGCCCGCACCTCGCTGCGCAAACTGCTCGAAAGTTTTGGCCGCTGGCGCCAGGCGATGACCGGTGTTCCGCACACGGAGCTTGCCGAAATCGTGCTCGATGAATCGGGCTATACCGAGATGTGGCAGAACGACAAGAGCCCGGAGGCGGAGGGCCGCCTTGAAAACCTGAAGGAACTGGTGCGCTCGATAGGCGAGTTCGAGAATCTGACTGGATTTCTCGAACATATTTCGCTGGTGATGGATGTCGAGCAATCGCCCGACGACGACAAGGTCAACATCATGACGCTGCACTCCGCCAAGGGGCTGGAGTTCGGCACGGTGTTCCTGCCGGGCTGGGAGGAAGGCCTGTTCCCGCATCAGCGGGCGCTGGACGAAAAAGGCCGTGCCGGATTGGAAGAGGAACGAAGGCTTGCTTACGTCGGCATCACCAGAGCCAAGCACCGCGCCTATATCTCCTTCGCGCAGAACCGCCGTGTGCATAACTTGTGGCAGAACGCCCTGCCCTCGCGCTTCATCGACGAATTGCCGGAAGCCCATGTCGAGGTCGCTCCCATGGCCAATTCCTATGGCGGCCATGGCTTGGGCACCTATGGCCAAAGCCGCTTCGACAAACAGCCGCAACCCTTCACCAACACCTACGCCACACCGGGCTGGCAGCGCGCGCAGGAACGCTGGAAACAGGGCAGCTCGGCGCGCTCGACGCCCAATTTCATCGAAGGCCAGATGGTGGCGCGCGAAACCGAGGGCAAAGGCTTCTCGAACGGCGAGCGCGTCTTCCACGAGAAGTTCGGCCATGGCCTCATCCGCGCGGTGGACGGCAACAAACTTACTGTCGATTTCGACAAGGCCGGCGAGAAGCGGGTGGTCGATTCTTTCGTCAGCCGGGGTTGAAACTTGTGCTGCAGGGAGTATGCATCTATCGGGTTAACGGCATGGTCAATGGCAAACCCGGCTAGGTTTTTGTCGAAGACTTTGGGAGTTCGCGTTGAAAGAATCTGATTTTGAGGGACTGATGCGGGGGCTGAAAGAAGCGAGCGCCTATGCGCGTGGCCGTAGAGTGAAGAACCTGAGAGTCGATGTTCCGACTTCCGCAGATGTTGCGACGACCCACAGTGAAGGTGGGCACTGAAGTCTATTGCTTGAAGCGCACATCGGTTTCGCCGCCAATGACTTCAGCGCCGCCCTCCTCACTCGTAACTCACAACTTCGATCTCCAGACTCTCCGGCCCATCAAAGTAAAACCGGCGGCCGGGTTCATAGTTGGAGTGTGAGTGTGGAACAAAGCCCGCAGCCTTGACGCGGGCCTCGGTGGCGTCGAGATCATTGACCAGTACCCCGACGTGATTGAGCCCCTTTCGCGTCGAATAGCTGCTGCCCGCTTCCGCCAGCGCGGTATTGGGGTTTCCGCTGTAGATGGCAATGTAGTCGACATCATTGCCGACATGAACGGTGTGCCCGCCATGGATGGCGCTTCCGGACCAGCGGATACGCCAGTCGAACAGGCGGCACTGCACATCTGCCATGGCTTGCGGGTTGGCGGCGGTGAAGTTCACGTGTTCGAGCCTGGCAGTCATATTGGCGCACTCCGTTGCTATTCGCATTCCGGCGTGTTGTAATTCCTCAAGTATACTTGAGGTCAAGGGAAATCATCCATGCCTTTGCCAACAGTGATTTCGATCGGCGAGATGGCGGCGCGCACCGGGCTTGCTGTGTCAGCTATCCGCTATTTCGAGGCCGGGGGCCCGGTGCGGCCGGAGCGCAGCCGTGGCGGCCAGCGGCGCTTTGCGCGATCGGACATCAGGCGGCTTTCGTTTGTCTTGATCACCCAACGATTGGGATTTTCCATTTCCGATATCCGCGCAATGTTGAGCCAGCTGCCGGAGGGGCGCACCCCCAACAAGGCGGACTGGACGAAGCTCGGCAAATCAATCGCCCACGAACTCGATCAGCGCATCGCCATGATGACCAGGCTGCGTCAGAATCTCGACGGCTGCATCGGATGTGGTTGCTAGTCGCTGTCAGCATGCAAGATCTAAAATCCCGGCGATCACCAGTCCGCTCAAGGCTCGGGGCCGCGTGCCCTTATCAGCGGCCGAAACACGCCAAATCGGGACTGAGCAGCCTCACCCCCTGGAGAGAATGAACATCCCTGTCGAAAGCAACGCTGAGACGGTGCGCAAGTGATTCCACATCGTCCAGCTGGAAAGATAGGTTCGCCATTGTCCCAGGCCTTCCGCTGTGCCTGGGTCAGCGGCGGCAAGCATGTTGTTCAGCGGAATGTTGCCGCCGAAGGTCACGCCGAGTACGCCCACCAGATAGACTACTGCGGCGGCAATCATAAAGGCCTGCCCGCCTCCTCCTCCTGATCGAAGTCCCATGACGATGGCAGCAACAGCCATAACCCCGGTACCGAGGAACACCGTCATGAAAACCGGATTGATGACAGTCACATTAATTGACTGCATGGCCGTCATTCCGGATTGCGGTGGTATACGCGCCAGCCCGGCGATTATGAATGACGAAAATGCGAACAATACGCCAGAGGTCAAGCCCGCGCCCAGCGCTGCTATCAGCAAGAAGGTTTTCATGATGTGCAGCGCTCCACGCTGATTTTGGACAGTTGCGGAATAGCGCCAAATGAGTCAGCTTGAAAGAACGCACAATTTTGATACTGGTCAGGAGTTTTCAGTCATGCGTCATGACCCGCGGTGCCCGGTTGCCGACACGATCTCTCTGATCAGCGGAAAGTGGAAGCCATCTATCCTCCTTCAGCTCAAGGACGGAGCGAAGCACTTCAACCAGCTGCGCCGCGATCTTCCGCAGGTCACCCAACGCATCATGACCTTGCAGCTTCGCGCCCTAGAACGTGACGGCATCGTGGTGCGGAGCGTTACGGCCGGCAACCCACCCAGAGTCGAATACGCGATCTCGTCACGTGGCCGAACGCTAGGGCCTGCGCTGCAAACACTTGAGGAGTGGGGCGAGCACTACCTTAGATAGGGTGGCGCAGCTGTCTCAGCCAATCGTTTTTCATCACGCCGCCTTGAACGTCAGTGCCACGCCATTCATGCAGTAGCGCAATCCCGTTGGTTTGGGGCCGTCCTCGAAGACGTGGCCCACATGCCCGCCGCAGCGGCGGCAGTGAATTTCGGTGCGCGTCGAGAACAGCGTGTTGTCTTCTTGTCTGCCCACCGCATTGGGCAGCACATCGAAGAAGCTCGGCCAGCCGGTGCCGCTGTCGTACTTGGTATCGGACGCGTAAATCGGCAGCGCGCAAGCGGCACAGTTGAAGGTACCCTTGCGGTGCTCGTCGAGCAAGGCGCTGGTGAAGGGCCGCTCGGTATCCTCCTGGCGCAGCACGGCGAATTGGGCTGGAGTGAGGATGGCCTTCCACTCCTCCTCGGTCTTGCTGATCTCGAAGGTTTCGGCCCGCGATTTCGGCAGGCTGAGGCCGAGGCCGGCCAAGAGCGAAGAGACGGCGGCGGTTTTCAGCAGATTGCGGCGGTTCATGTGTGACACTCCTGTTGTGACACAAGATACGCAGGCTGGCGGCGAAAAGCTTCACACGTCTGGCCGCGACGCTCTCAACTTGGTGTGAGCGGCCGGTGATGTGTCCCGCGCAGCGCAGCCACAAAAAACCCGAGGGCCACTTGCGCGGCCCTCTGAACTCAGTTCGCGATGCTAAGCTGCCGATGCCTTACTGCGTGGCGCAGACGGCGTAAGCGGTGAAACTCCAGTTGGAGCCGACAGCGTCATTCTCGACGACTTGGACCGTCCAGGCGTTGGCCGCACTCGGATAGCTGCTGAAAATCGCCAGGTTGCCTTCAAAACCCGCCGGCAATAACGCGCCGCCGCCGAGCACCACCTTGCCGGCACCGCAGCTCACCGTCACCGACTTGTTGGTGGAATTCGAAGTACTGAGCGAATTGACGATGCCATGACCGCCAATTCCCGTACCAACCGGGCCCTGCGGGCCAGTCGCTCCGGCCGGACCGGCCGGGCCTGCGACACCCTGCGGGCCAGCAGCTCCGGTTGAGCCAGCAGATCCCGCCGGACCTGTGAGGCCGATCGGACCTTGCGGGCCAACGTCACCCTGATCGCCCTTGTCACCCTTGGCACCACGAGGGCCAGCTGGGCCCACGGCACCATCAGCGCCGGTCAAACCGATCGGACCCTGCGGGCCAACTTCGCCTTGCGGACCGGCTTCGCCTTGCAGGCCCTGGAAACCCCTGGGACCCCTGTCGCCCTGCAGGCCAGCCGCACCGTCGGCACCAGCCGGACCCTGCGGGCCAGTTTCGCCTTGTGGACCGGCTTCACCTTGCAGGCCCTGGAGGCCCTGGAGGCCCTGGAGACCCCTGGGACCCCTGTCACCCTGCGGGCCAGCCGCACCGTCGGCACCAGCCGGACCCTGCGGGCCAGCCGCACCATCAGCGCCTGCCGGGCCTTGCGGGCCAGCTGCTCCAGCAGGACCTGCCGGGCCGTTTGCACCGGCAATACCATTGGCGCCCTTGGAGACAAACAATTGCCAGTAATTCTGCCAGTTCGTGCCGCCAGGCGGCGTGCCACGGTTGACCAGCGGGCCGGGATTGATGGCGCGATAGGTCGAACCCATAAAATAGACGAGGTCGTTCAAGTAGTAGGTCGCAGCCGTATCCCAGTTGCCGCGCGGAATGAGATTGGCAGGCGCGCAATTGGCGACAACGGCGGACGTGCGAATGATGGGCGAGCCTGAGATTTCCAGATCGACGATACAATCGGCGGGGACATAGATTTCGCTGATGCTGAACTGCCGCGTCGTGGGATTGATGGGAACTGGGTCGAAGAGGTCCATCGTGACAGTCGTACCGGTGGGGCTTGTACCGGTTACCAGCAGCCGGCCCTGGTCGATCTTGGCTGTTGCGATGACGACACCGGCCATGGCCGAATGCCCGGCGAGTGCCGTTGCAAAGGTTGCAAACACACCAGCCGCACAAAGTTTGCGATAACCGCCGATAGCCATGTCGAGAAACTCCCAAGTCAAGTTGATCTATGGGGACATGGCTAGAGCAGCACAACTAACGACAACTTACTCAACAGAGCTATAGTTTATCGAGCAATGACTCTTGAATAATCGGGGTAAATGCGCTGCTAACGCGCGTTCGATGATTGCAGGCAAATGTGCAAGTCCGCGGTCAGAGTTGGCGGCCGTGACATTCAATCCGCGTTCGGAAACCTCCCCGTCACTCCACGATCTGACGGCTGTTTCCCGAAACACTCGACCCTGCATCGGGCCTGAGGTGCAAGAATTGCGGCAAGGCGCCGAGCGAGCAAACTGCCACGACGGCAAAGGCTATGGTGAAATCCATTGGCGTCAGTGTTTCTTCGGCCCGCCACCATTGCGCCGCCTCCAGCACAAATGCGGCGAGCACCACGCCGCCGGCGAGTGATAGCTGCTGCGCCACTGTGTAAAGCGCTGTGGCATAACTTGCCTGCTCATTGTCGATATCGGCATAGGACATGGCGTTCATGGCGGTGAACTGCAGTGAGCGCAGGAAGCCTCCGGTGAACAGCACAGCCAGCGCGATCAAGTAAGGCGTCATATCGCTGAGCAGCCCCATGACCGAAATTGACAGGCTGGCTAGCACGCCATTCACCAACAGTAACCTCCGGAAGCCGAAACGGCGGATCATCCTGGCGGCCCCGAACTTCATCGAAATCGCACCCGCCGCCGCCATGAAAGTGATGAGGCCCGACTGCAAAGCGCTCAGGCCGTAACCGATCTGGAACATCAGCGGCAGCAGGAAGGGTACAGCTCCGACCCCCAATCGGAATACACTGCCGCCAACCACGCCCGCCCGGAACGTCGCAATGCGCAACAGCCGGAGATCGAGAATGGGCGCCGCAGCCTGCCGCGCATGACGCACATAAAGCACCACCATGATGAGGCCGAAAACCATCAGTGCCGAGGGCCAATAGTCCGGCAGCACATCGCGGCCCACAACCGTGAGGCCGAAGACCAGCGCCGAAAGCCCGAGCCCTGACAGCAGAAAGCCCCGGAGATCGAGCGGCGGCACCTTTTCCACCCCGGTCTCCGGCATCAACCAGGTGGCGAGCGCGATGGCCGCGATACCGAAGGGCACGTTCATCCAGAACACCCAGCGCCAGCCGAACATATCGGTGATGAAGCCACCGACAGGTGGCCCCAGCAAGGGCCCAAGCAGTGCCGGAATGGTGAGCCAGGCCAGCGCATCGACCAGCTCGGACTTGGGGATGGCCCGCAACAGGATGATGCGCCCGACCGGCACCATCATGGCGCCGCCTATCCCCTGCAAAGCGCGGGCCGCCACCAGCCAGCCCAGCGATTGGGCCATGCCGCAGGCGATCGAGCCCAGCGTGAAGGTGAGTATGGCGGCGCGAAACACATGCCTCGCCCCGAACCGGTCGGCCAGCCAGCCGCTGATTGGAATGAACACCGTGAGGCTCAGGAGATAGGTGGTGAAGGCCAGTTTCAACACGATCGGGTCGGTTCCGAGATCCCTGGCAATGGCCGGAAGCGATGTGGCGATCACGGTTGAATCCATGTTCTCCATGAACAGGGCAGACGCGATGATCAGCGGAATGATGCGGACTGACGCGGGCATGCGAAATCGATTATCATGATCATGACATGGCAATAACGAAATAGTATCTCATGACCGGCATATTCATAGCGGGTGGCGGACCTGCCGGACTGGCGGCGGCAGTGGAACTGCACCGCCGAGGCTTAAAGGCGAGGATCGTCGATCCCGATCCCGCGCCGTCGCTCGAATCGCGGGCGCTGGCAGTCAATCCGCGAACCCTCGCGCTACTGGAACCGTCGGGCGCCACGGAAACGATGTTGGGGCGGGGCCTGCGCCTCAACCATGCCCTGTTCCGATATTACAGCAGACCGTTGGCGAAAATCGACCTTGGCCTGATCGGCCACCGCTTCAACTTCATCCTTTCCCTGCCGCAATCCGAAACCGAAACCATTCTCGCCGAAACCCTTCTTCGCCTGGGCGGCAGAATGGAGCGTGGCCTGGCGCTGCAGTCATTCAAGTCAAATGACGGAAACCTCGCGCTGACCCTCTCGGATGGCAGCCAAATCGACGCGGACATTTTGGTCGGTGCTGACGGCAGCCACTCGATGGTGCGCAAGACTTTGGGACTGAGTTTTCCGGGCGAGAGCGAGCCGCAGGCTTTTGGTCTCGCCGACGTAGAACTGGACGCCTGGCCATTCCCGTGGGACCATCTGGTGTCCACCTTCCGCGATGATCATGTCGTCGCTTTCATTCCCATGCGCGAGGGTTTCGGCCGTTTCGTTTCCACCCGGCCCGATACGATGAATGTTCTGCCGCCCGAGGCACATCCCCGGCGCTGCGTGTGGCAAAGCGAGTTCCGCATCAGTTACCGGCAGGTGGAAACCTATCAGAAAGGCAAGGTGTTCCTGGCCGGCGACGCGGCGCATATCCACTCGCCGGTGGGAGGCCGCGGCATGAATCTCGGCATCGAGGATGCCTGCTGGCTCGCCTGGCTGATCGCAACCGGACGAACGCAGGAATATACGGCACTTCGCCGTCCCGTCGGCGCCGGCGTATTGCGGGCCACGGCTGCTCCAACAAGCCTGCTGGCGTCGAAATCGCGACCGGCAAGCATCTTCAAGAGATGGATCATTCCCCTCATTTTCGGATTTCCTCCTGTGCGGCGCCGGCTGCTGATGAACCTGACCGCGCTTGACACGCCGGCGCCGCCTTGGCTGGCTGATCGAGCGCGCTGATGAACACTTCATAAGGCCTTAAGCCGTTCATGTTCCACTCAGGCCATGACCGGACCAGTCCAGCAACTTCGCCTCGCCGAACTCCTCGGCGCCCTCAGCCACGCCCTCGACCTGACCGAGGGCCAGCCACGAGGGCACTGCATCCGCTGCTGCTGGATCGGCACGCAGCTTGGAACAAGGTTGAAGCTATGGCCCGATGAGCTTTCCAATCTCTATTACACATTGCTGTTGAAGGACCTCGGCTGCTCCAGCAACGCGGCGCGCATTTGCCAGCTCTATCTGACCAATGACATCGGCTTCAAGCGCGACTTCAAGCTCATCGACGGCAGCCTGCCGCAGGCACTGCGCTTCGTGCTGGGCCACACAGGGTTGGAAGCGGGCCTCGCCGAGCGCTTCCGCACCATCATCACCATCCTGAAAAACGGCGGTGAGATTTCGCGTGAGCTGATCGAGGCCCGCTGCCACCGGGGGGCTGAGATCGCGGCGCGCATGCGCTTTGCAAAACCGGTCTGCGACGGTATCCAGAATCTCGACGAACACTGGGATGGGTCGGGCAAACCACAAAACGTGGCGGGCAAGGACATTCCGCTCTATTCGCAGATTGCCTTGCTGGCGCAGGTCGCCGATGTGTTCCATATCGCCAACGGACCACAGGCCGCCCTGCAGGAAATCGTCAATCGCGGCGGCACCTGGTTCGACCCCGATCTGGTGGTGGCCTTCAACGGCTTGCAGGCCGAAGATGGATTCTGGGAGATACTGAAGGACGAGGACTTGCCGGCGCTGGTGCTCGATCTCGAACCGGCCCAGGCGACGCGCTATGTCGACGATGACTATCTCGACCAGATCGCCACCGCCTTCGCCCAGGTGATCGACACCAAGAGCACGTTCACCCGCGGCCACAGCGAGCGCGTGGCGGTGTTCACCGACATGATCGCCGAGGAATTGGGGTTCACGTCCGAGCGCCGCCGCTGGCTGGCCCGTGGCGCCCTGCTGCATGACATCGGCAAGCTGGCGATCAGCAATTCCATCCTCGACAAGCCGGGCAAGCTGACGCCGGACGAATTCGACATGATCAAGACCCATCCGGTGCATTCCGAGGCGATCCTCGCCTCGATCTCGGTGTTCACCGATCTGGCGGCGGTGGCCGGCGGCCATCATGAACGGCTCGACGGCAAGGGCTATCCACGCGGTCTCAAGGGCGATGAGATCAACCTCGAAACCCGCATCGTCACCACGGCGGATATTTTCGACGCCCTCACCGCCGAGCGTCCGTACCGGGCAGCCATGCCGGTATCGCAAGCCTTTGCGATCATGGAAAAGGATCTGGACATCGCCATAGATCCCATATGTTTCAGGGCCTTGCAGGCAGCTCTTGAGAGAGCGGACGAACAAGCCGCGGCCTGAACCGGGTGCTTTGCACCTGCCGCCGCCGGGTCTATAAAGCGGGCCAAAGCAGCAGATAGATGAATCAGTGGCGCGGCCCTCCCATATGGGAAGCCCTGGCGCCCGTGGAGCTCCCCCGTGATCAACCGTTTCTTTTTCTGGCTCGAAACCCGGGTCAATCCCTTCCCGCTCGAACAGCCCGGCATGCCACCGCAGGGTCTGCTGCGTTTTGCCTGGCACTATACCAGGCCATTCTGGCTGCTGCTTCTCGTTTCGATCCTGTTCTCGGCGGTGATCGCATTTCTCGAAGTCTATCTCTTTG
>JANPCS010000179.1:0-10028 GCA_031431065.1 Hyphomicrobiales bacterium
GGGTGAAGTGATTGAGCCGCCCATAGGGACCGGTCATCATCGAGGTGATCTTGGCGTGCTTCGCAGCGCAACTCTTCGCCAGACGATCGGTCAACCGTTTCACTGTCTTTGCCGGCCAGGACGGGTTGATGAATTCATGCACCAGCTGGATATGGCCGATGCCGATCTCATCTGCGAGAACGCTGATCACGCCCTCAGGTTCGGCAAAGCGGTTCACCAGCGGATTGGTGTTGACGGAAAGTGTGAATCCCACGAGGCGAGCCCCAAGATTGTTGCACTGCGGCGACGATTTCAGTTGACGGCGAAGCTAATATGAAAAATATTGCATCTCAAGAAAAAAATTTCACACAGGTGGATCGGGCGTTGACGCTGCACCAGCCATCTCTTCAGGTGGATGAGGAGGCCGCACTTGCGGCCCGCGCCGCGTGGCTGCATTTTGCCGGTGGCCTCACGCAGGGCGAAGTGGCGGAAATGCTGGGCGTGCAGAGCACCAAGGCCCACCGCCTCATTGCCAGGGCCCGCAATGACGGGTTGATCCGCGTCTTCGTCGAAGGACCGATCGCCGGCTGCATCGCGCTCGAAGAGCGGCTGAAATCAGACTACGGCCTGCGGATCTGCGAAGTGGTGCCGAATATCGACGAAGGCGCCCTGCCATTGCGCACGCTTGGCATGGCCGGCGCGCGTTACATCCGTAACCTGATCGAGGGTGGCCGTCACAAGTTGGTAGGTATCGGCCATGGCCGTACCCTGGCCGCCGCGGCCGACCTGATGCCGAACGTGACCACGCAGGGCACCAAGTTTGTTTCGCTTCTGGGTGGACTTACCCGGCGCTTCGCGGCCAGCCCCTTCGACGTCATCCACCGCCTGGCCGAGCGCACCGGGGTGGAGGCCTATGTGATGCCGGTGCCGTTCTTTGCCAACACCGCCAAGGATCGCCAAGTGCTCGAAGCCCAATATGGCGTCTCCGGCGTGATCGCCATGGCGCGTCAGGCCGAACTCTACATTGCCGGCATCGGTGAAGTCGATGCCAAGAGTTTCATCTCCACGGCGGACATGGTGGATGAATCGGATGTCGATGAAGTGATGCGCACCGGCGCCTGTGCCGAAATCCTCGGACACTTCTTCAACGAGCACGGCGTGTATCTGCCGAATTCGGTGTCGGACCGGGCGCTGGCGCCACGCTTTGAAGACCTCAAATCGCACAAGATTGTCGCTCTCGCCGGCGGCACTTCGAAAACTCGGGCCATCCGCGCCATTCTCGAGCACGGACTTCTTTTTGGCCTGATCACCGATGAGGCAACCGCCAAGCGCCTCGTTGCCGCCAAGCTGAGGGGAACAGGAAATGCAAGACGAGGGGGTCCAGATCGATGAAGCGCTCGACATGATGACCAGCGAAATGAACAGGAAACTGGCCAAAGCCAGGTCAGGCTGTGGCCCAGAGGCGCGCGGAGTAACCGGCTCCCTGCGGGAAACCCCGCGCGCCAACTTTTTCGACTCTATTTGACTTCAACCAATGCCGCCACTCACATGAACGTTGCAACGGAACTCATTACCCCCACGAAGCAACACCGCTTCACGCGCTGCGTGCTCTGCTGTCTCTTGAGTCTGGCATGAAAGATGGCGTGCTGATCGGCATCGATGCCGGAACATCGGTGATCAAGTCGGTGGCTTTCACCGCGAAGGGCGAGCAGATCGCCGCCGCCGCAACGCCCAATCATTATGTGGCGCTCGCCGATGGCGGTGCCGAACAGGACATGGCGCGGACCTGGGCCGACACAGCCGTGACGTTGAAAATGCTGACCGGGAAAGTGCCGCAGCTTGCAGACCGGTTGATTGCCATTTCGGTCACTGGCCAGGGCGATGGCATGTGGCTGATCAATGCGAACGGCGAGCCCGTTGCGCCCGCCTGGCTGTGGCTCGATGCGCGTGCTGCTTCGATTGCCGAGGACTTCACGCGGCACGAGGCCTACCCAGCGCATTATGGGCGCACCGGAACCGGAGTGAACGCCTGCCAGATGAGCATGCAGCTGGTGTGGATGGCCAGGCATCGCCCCGAGGTTCTGGCGCGGGCCGCAACCGCCTTTCATTGCAAGGACTGGTTATACTTCAAGTTGACGGGAGATCGCCGCACCGATCCGTCGGAAGCCAATTTCACCTTTGGCCAATACGAGACGCGCACCTATGCGCCGCATATCCTCGACGCGCTGGGGGTGGCCGATGCCAAGCGGCTTCTGCCCGAGATGATCGAAGGCACCGAGATTGCAGGACGCCTTACATCCGAGGCCGCAAGCCTCACCGGCCTCAAGGCCGGAACGCCGATCACGCTTGGCTATGTCGATGTGCTGTGCACCGGCCTGGGCGGCGGGCTGTTCGACCCACTGGGCAAAACCGGCTGCACGATCGTCGGTTCGACCGGCATGCACATGAAGATCGCGCCGACAGCGGCGCATGTGCGCCTCAACGCCGAGCGCTCGGGCTACACCATGGCCTTTCCGGTGCCTGGCATGTATGCGCAGATCCAGTCCAACATGGCCTCCACACTCAACATCGACTGGCTGATCGATGTTGGACGCGATGTATTGTCATCGCAAGGTATCACGCGCAACCGCTCCGACCTGCTGAAAGGTCTCGACGAGCGCGTGCTGGCCGCGCCAGCGGCAAGAACCATGTTCCATCCCTATATCTCGCAAGCCGGCGAGCGCGGCCCGGTGATGGAACCGGCAGCGCGCGCCATGTTCACCGGGCTTGAGCTCGGCATGGGCTTTGCCGACCTGATGCGCGGCGTGTTCGAAGGCCTGTGCTATGCGTCTCGTGACTGCTACGCGGCGATGGGCGACATTCCGTCGGAAGTGCGGGTCACCGGCGGTGCGGCGCGTTCCGCAGCACTCCGCATCATGCTGGCGAGTGTACTCAATGCACCCGTGCGCAGTGTATCGCGCGAAGAAGCGGGAGCCGCCGGTGCGGCCATGATGGCGGCGGTGCAGCAGAAGCTCTACCCCAACATGGCGGCATGTGCTGCCGAATGGGTCGATCCACTGCTTGGCAACATCACTGAGCCGGACGGCACACTGACCCGGAATTATGACAGCGGCTTTGCCATCTACAAACAATCCCGAGAGATAATGCGGCCCCAGTGGCGGGCCATGGCGGCAAACCGTGCCGCGTAAAATCTCGATCATCGGCGATCTCTTCATGCTCTCCTCGATGTTCGAGAGCGCCATCCGCGAACGTTGCCGGCTGTTCGAGATGGATATCACGGCGCATGATCTGACCTGGCCGGACGAACCGATGGAACATGGCTATGCCGTCAAGGGCATGGACGGCCTCAAGGAATATGTGGGCAGTGCCGATCAGGTGGTGGAACTCACCGGTGATGCCGAGATCCTCGTTACCCATCTCGCTCCACTTTCTGCCGGCATCATGGACCGGCTGCCGCGCCTCAAGTTTGTTGCCGTGTCGCGCGGCGGGCCGGTCAACATCGACATGGCGGCGGCTCGCGAGCGCGGCATCATCGTCGTCAACACGCCGGGGCGCAATGCCAGCGCGGTGGCCGAATTCACCATCGGCGCCATCCTGGCCGAAACCCGCAACATCACGCGCGGCCACGATGCGCTGCGGCGCGGCGATTGGCGCGGCGATCTCTACCGGGCCGATCTGGCTGGCCAGGAACTCTCGGAGATGACGGTGGGCCTCGTCGGTTATGGCGAAGTCGGGCGCCGAGTGGTGAAGCTGTTGAAGGCCTTCGGCTGCCGCATCCTGGTGAGCGATCCTTACGTGCAGTTGACGGCGGAGGATCTCAATGATGGCGTGATTCAAACGTCGCTCGACCGCGTCTTGAACGAGTCCGATGTCGTGTCGATGCACCCGCGTGTCACGGCTGAAACCACAAAAATGATCAACGCTGGGACTCTGTTACAGATGAAACGAGGCGCCTATTTCATCAACACGGCACGCGGGCCGCTCGTCGATTATGACGCGCTCTACGATGTGTTGGCCTCGAACCGCTTGCGCGGTGCCATGCTGGAAACTTTCGACATCGAACCCCTGCCGGCCCACTCACGCTTCTTCTCACTGCCGAACCTGACGATGACGCCGCATATTGCCGGCGCGTCGGTAAAAACGGTGAGTCATGCGGCGGGCCTCGCCGCGGAAGAAGTGCGGCGCTATCTGGCCGGCGAGCCAGCCCTCAACCGCTGCTGACGGCGGTGGACATCCTTCACCGCCGCACCTGGCATGCGCTGTACTAGTCGCAAGCGGAACGCCATGCCTGTGCAGGGATCATCGAAAACTTGCCGCTCAGGGCAGCACGCGGCCTGGCAGGCTCAAGTCGCCAGACGCCACCTTGAAAACATCCGTGACACACAGCAGCGGCGCCGCCATTTTCTGGCTGACCCGCAATCCCGCCGTCACACCGTCAAAGGACATCGCCGCACCACCCTCCGGCATCGGGACCAAGACCGAGACTTTCGAGCCGGCTATAGCCGGCTTGAGGCCGGGGCTGTCGAGCAGCAAGGGCACACCTGGAGCGGTGGCAGGCATCATGGCCTTTGCGCCTGGCGCCACGTCCTGGACCTTCAGGCCGGCCGGGCAGGTCTCATCTTTGACCAGCACAACCCAATGGCTATGCCACGTCTTGCCATCATTTGCGGCATTGCCATCGCCGTCCTCGTCATACTTCGGCGTGTCGTCGAAATCCGGATGGGCGGTCACAACAAGCGCTACAATTCCTTGTTTCGCATCGAAACCTACCGCCGAGGAATCAAGACTGGTCGGCCAGACGTAAGCATGAACAGCACTTCCGGCCATTGCGCCGGTGGGTTCAGGCACCGCAGCACCTGCCGTTCCCGATACGCCAATCACAAACTCCAGCTGGCCATCGACTAGCGTCACTGCCGCCTGGACGATATCGTAACTGGCATTCGCTTGCGGGTCTGACTTGCTTTCAATGCTACCGGCAAACGCGGGCGTGACCAGAGTTAAGGCGATGGTCAAAGGCAGAATTCTCTTCATCACAATACCTCCCAATTCGAACAATACGTATCGATTCGATACTTATTGTTTTGTGTCGCACATTGCGGGAAAAGATGCAATATTAATCTCGACTCGATACCATGGGTGCTGCGATGGCTGAGGATGACACTGACGACATTCCGTCCGAGGCCGTTGTCTGGCCGTTGGAGCGGCTGGCCCGGCTGATGCGGGCGCGCGAGCATGATGACGGGCTCAATCCCGCCCAGTGGGAAGCGCTGCGCTACCTTGATCGCGCCAACAGGTTTTCCAACTCACCGGGGGCGCTGACCCAGTATCTGGGCGCCACCAAGGGAACCATCTCGCAGACAGTCATATCGCTGGAGCGCAAGGGTTTCATCGCGAAGTCAGTCCGCGAGGGGGAAAAGCGTTCCGTCGTCTTGGCGCTGACGGCTCACGGCAAGGCGGTCCTCGAAAAAGACCCGTGGAAGCAAATCGCCGATAGCGCCGGAGAACTTGGCAACAAGACCAGGCGGCGGCTGGCGAAGGGGCTGAAGGAGATGCTGGCAGCCGAGCTGGCGCGCGGCCAGCTTAAGAGCTTCGGCCTGTGCACGACCTGCCGTTTCTTCCGCGAAAAGGGCCGCAGCGCCGATTCAGCCGGTCCGCATCATTGCATGTTGTTGAATTTGCCGCTGTCCTCAGCCGATTCGCAGCGCATCTGCGTCGAACACCAGGCCTCGTGACCGGCTACCATTATTGCCAGACAGGCAGGCTCGACAGGACCGACAGGGCGATCAGGCTGTAGCAGATCCGCCGGAAGACGATCTCGCTGGCAAGGCCGAAGGACTTCGCACCGAGAAACAGGCCGAGGGCATAGAGTGGGCCAACGAGCATTGCGAAACCTGCCACTTGGAGCGTCAGCAGGCCTGATACCGCATAGGACACGATGGTGAAAACCGTGGTCGCCGCAAACAGCAGGATGATGTTGGCCCGCACGGTTCCTGCGTCTCCACGTCCGGAAAGCCAATAGGCAACCACCGGCGGGCCGGTGAGCTGCGCCATGCCGCCGAACAGCCCGGCGATGGCGCCAACCGTCACGGTGACATGCGGCTTTGGTGTGGCCTTGTAGCGCCAACCGGAGACCAGAAGGATAAACATCGCAGTGGCGAGCGCCGCAATTGCCCAACGCAACGGCAAGGGGCCGGCGTAATTGAGAATGTAAGTACCGAGCGGAACGCCAAGCATGGCGCCTGCCGCCATCACCATCACATCCCGGCGAATGGCCTTGCGAAAGGCTGCTGGAATGAATCCGAGGGTGAGAATTGCATCGGTGATGAGCAACACCGGTGCTGCAACGGCAGGCGTCACCAGGGCACTCGCGGCGGGCATGAAGATGAGCGCCGCGCCAAATCCGGAGAATCCGCGCGCCAACCCGGCGACGCCTGCGACGAGCATCAGAAGAACCAATGTCGAGCTATCGGTGGCGGTTAACGTTGAAAGCATTGCGGCCCAAGCGGAAGAGACGGATCAGCGATCCGTTCTCCTCCGCCTGGGGGCCGGGGGCAAGGGGGGTGCCTGCTACTCCGCCGCCAATTGCGTGATGGGGCTGGCGGCCCGGACGTCAGGGCCAACCCTCGATTCGAAGCGGGCGAAGTTCTTGACGAACATGCCGACGAGCTTGCGGGCCATGGCGTCATAGGCGCGAGGATCGGCCCAGGTGCGGCGCGGATCGAGAATGACGGGATCAACTCCATCGACCGCGACTGGCACTGCGAAACCAAAGTTGGCGTCGGTGCGCATTTGGGCTCCTTCAAGCCTGCCGTTGAGAGCGGCATTCAAGAGAGCGCGCGTGACGCCGATCGGCATGCGCCGGCCTTCTCCATAGGGGCCGCCGGTCCAGCCGGTGTTGACGAGGTAGCAGGACACGCCATGCCTGGCGATGAGATCGCGCAGCAGGTTGCCATAGACGCCGGGATCACGCGGGATGAAGGGCGCGCCGAAACAGGTGGAGAAGGTCGCCTGCGGTTCGGTGACGCCGCGCTCGGTGCCCGCCACTTTTGCCGTATAGCCCGAAAGGAAGTGATACATCGCCTGTTGCGGGGTCAGCCTGGCAATGGGCGGCAACACGCCGAAAGCATCGGCGGTGAGCATCACGATTGTCTTTGGAATGGCTGCCGTGCCAGTGGCGCTGGCATTGGCAATCGCCGACAAGGGATAGGCCGAGCGGGTGTTTTCGGTGGCCGTCGCATCGTCGAGATCGAGCTGGCGGGTGACAGGATCGATCTTGACGTTCTCCAGCACTGTGCCCCACATCTCAGTGGTCGCATGGATCTGCGGTTCGGCTTCCTTCGACAGCTTGATGACCTTGGCGTAGCAACCGCCTTCGAAATTGAAGACGCCGTTTGCCGACCAGCCATGCTCGTCGTCACCTATCAGGGTGCGCGACGGATCGGCCGAAAGCGTCGTCTTGCCGGTACCGGAGAGGCCGAAGAACACGGCACTCTCGCCATTTGACCCGGCATTGGCGGAGCAATGCATCGGCATTACGCCGCGCTCCGGCAACAGGTAGTTGAGCACCGTGAAGACGGCCTTTTTCATTTCGCCTGCGTATTGCGTGCCGCCGATGAGCACCAGGCCGCTGGCCAGATCAAGGGCGATGACCGTGCTGCTGCGGGTGCCGTGGCGGGCCGGATCGGCCTTGAAGCTCGGCAGGTTGACGATGGTGAGCTGCGGCGCGAACCCGCCGCGATCAGTGGGCAGGATCAACAGATGCTGGATGAACAGGGCATGCCAGGCGTGTTCGGTGATGACGCGAACCGGGAGCTGGAATTCGACGTCAGCGCCGCCGTGAAGATCCTGCACATAGAGGCTCTTCAACCGGGCGTGGGCCAGAAAGTCAACCTTGAGGGTCTCGAAGGCGGTACGGCTCATGGCCTTGTTGTTGTCCCACCAGATCGTTGCCTCGGTGGTGGCGTCGCGGACGATGAACTTGTCACTGGGGCTGCGGCCGGTGTGCTGGCCGGTCGAGACGGCAAGCCCGCCGCCTTCGGCAACAAGGCCTTCGCCGCGCGTCACCGCCTCCTGATAGAGCACCGGAGCAGGCGCATTCCATGAGATGCGGTCGACCCAGCTGAGGCCAAGGCGGGTCAGTTCGGAACGGATCTGATTGTCGGTCGCATTGTCCATGAACGAAGACTCCTGCTCGGTTGATGCAGGAGTCGTAGAACTGAAAATGGTTGTCTTGCAAGAAGAAAATGCCGTGAAGCGGTTAATACCTCAAAATTCTGCGGTATCGTACATCAGTATTTGCCATTTTGAATTCATTTAATGGATGGTGTGGTGGGTTACCGCACTCCAACAGTCTACGTAACGGAGAGGTTCAGGGAACTGCGCTGGACAAAGTTGTTCGCAGTCAAAAACCCTTGCACAGTCGACCGTGGGCGATCACCGGCTCGACCGCCACCCGCCCCAATTGATCGCCCGGCTTGTGTTCGAAGATGCCGGGGAGCAGGAGATCTCCCCAACCAACCTCTCACTCCGCCGGGCTTGCGGCGGGTGTGGTTTGCCGGGGGACGGACGGGCCAAGGTCTTCGTCGTCCTCACGATAGGTCTTTGGCATGACGAGCGTTACGCCCGAGATCAGGCAGGCGATGGCTGCGAAGATCCAGCCTGTCACATGCTCGTTGAGCAGGATGATGCTCCAGATGATGCCGGCACCGGTGATGGCATAGCCGGCCTGACTGGTGAAGACCGCACCCGTCGTGCGGATTGCGTAGACCGAAAGACCCATGCTCGTGGAACTGAGGGCCGCCACCAGAAGGAAGGCCCAGCCGTAGCCGTTGATGACATCGTTCACCGGAATGTAGGATCCGCTGAAGATGGCCAACGGCATCGCGATCAACGCCGAGGCGACAACGATGCCGGTTGTGGTGCCGATGGCATTATCGCCAGTCGATGGCATGGCGGCGATCATCAGGCCTTCGATGGCATAGCACAAGGGCACCATAAGGGCGGCCAGGATCCACAGCCAATTGCTCCCCCCAATCGTATCGGCACCTGGCAACATGACCAGAAGCACGCTGGCCAGCCCCAGGCTGAGCCCGATGAAACGCTTGAGGTTCGGGGCTTCCAGCCCGAGTGCTGCCGCCACAACGAAAACGATGAAACTTTCCACGGCGAGAACCATCGAGATAACCATCGCCGGTACATTCTCGGCAATCCAGAAAAGCGTTAGTTGCGGCAAGGTGCCGCCGATCAAGCCAACAATGGCATAGCGCATGAGCTCGGCGCGGCTGCGGCCGGGATAGCGCCCGGTCACCACGGAAACCCCGATCATGATGATGGCACTGAAGCTGAGCGTCCAGAAGACGATTCCGAGCGGGTTCATTTTGTCCAACATGACGATGCGCGACAGCGACGGGATCAGTCCCCAGAGCGCACCGATCACCAGCAACAGGAAACCGCCCTTCAACAGGTTGATGGTCTTGCGCAGGCGCTGTTCGCGCCGGTAGACGACGGATGCCATGCCGACGAAGACCCGGCTGAGGTTGCCCAAAGCGTCGTCGCGGCGGGATATGTCATCAAGACCGAGGATCGCCGGATCAAAACCCCGCGCTCCGACCATGCGCGACGCCGCAGCGAGCTTGTCGACCTGCCGGAGATATTCGAGTTCCTGGTCGCGCAGGCGCTTGCGTTCAAGACCGGCATTGAGGCGGGCACGCAACAAAACGACGTTGAAGGGCTTGGTCAGGAAATCTTCGGCGCCAAGTTCGATCGCCCTGACGGCATCGTCCATCTCCTCAAGCGACGAAATCACGATTGTCGGGATGTCGCGCAAGTCCGGGTCGGCCTTGATCGCCTTCAGAACCTCAAAGCCATCCATGCCGGGCATGACGACATCAAGCAGCACCATGTCGATGCCGCCCTGGGCCAGCCGGGCAAGAGCGGCAGCGCCATTCGAGGCTTCTTCGGCATCGTGGCTAAGGTTCTTGACCGCCACCGTCATTTTCATGCGGGTTGGGCCATGGTCATCGACCACCAGCACCTTTCCGCGAAACTTC
>JANPCS010000180.1:0-14173 GCA_031431065.1 Hyphomicrobiales bacterium
TCGTTGCCCTTCTTGCCGACGGTGAAAATCTTCACCGTCTTGCCCTGGGCGAGCAGCCGCTCGGCATGCTCACGGGCGATCTTGGAGATCGACGAGTTGAAGCCACCGCACAAGCCGCGCTCCGCCGTGGCGACGACCAGCAGATGCACGTCATCCTTGCCGGTGCCGGTAAGAAGGCGCGGCGCATTGGCCTGGCCTTCCATCGATGAGGAGAGATTGGCCAGCACCGCCGCCATGCGTTCCGAATAGGGGCGCGCCGCGACCGCTGCTTCCTGGGCGCGGCGCAACTTCGCCGCCGCCACCATCTGCATGGCCTTGGTGATCTTGCGTGTCGCCTTCACCGAGGCGATGCGGTTTCGCAGGTCTTTCAGTGAAGGCATGTTGGCACCTCATGTCTTCTCCCGCCTGCGGGAGAAGAAGGGGACCCGTGGCGCGAAGCGGCATGGGGGAGATGAGGGAAAGCGAGTGACGCGTGGTCCCTCACCTTTCCCACTTTGCTGCGCAAAGCGGGCCCCTCTCCTCTCCCGCCTTGCGGGAGAGGACAATGAGTGAACGATCGCATCACGCAAAGCCCTTGGCGAAGGCATCGACCGCCGCCTTGAGCTTCGGCATCATCTTGTCGGAGATTGCTTTCTCGGTGCGGATGGCCTCGAGCACGTCGGCGGCCTTGTCGCGCACGTAGCGCAGCAGGCCTTCCTCGAAGGGCTTCACGCGTGCGACGGCGAGCTTGTCGAGATAGCCGTTGACGCCGGCATAGATCGACACGACCTGCTCTTCCATCTTCATCGGCGAGAACTGGCCCTGCTTCAGGAGCTCGGTGAGCTTGGAGCCGCGGTTGAGCAAGCGTTGCGTCGCGGCATCAAGATCCGAGCCGAACTGCGCGAAGGCCGCCATTTCGCGGTACTGCGCGAGCTCGCCCTTGATCTTGCCTGCAACCTGCTTCATCGCCTTGGTCTGGGCGGCGGAACCGACGCGCGACACCGACAAGCCGACGTTCACGGCCGGGCGGATGCCCTGGTAGAACAATTCAGTCTCAAGGAAGATCTGGCCGTCGGTGATCGAGATGACATTGGTCGGAATATAGGCCGAGACGTCGTTAGCCTGGGTTTCGATGACCGGCAGCGCGGTCAGCGAACCGCCACCCAACGAGTCATTCATCTTGGCGGCGCGCTCGAGCAGGCGTGAGTGCAGATAGAACACGTCGCCCGGATAGGCTTCGCGGCCCGGCGGACGGCGCAGCAGCAGCGACATCTGGCGGTAGGCGACGGCCTGTTTCGAGAGATCGTCATAGGCGATCAGCGCGTGCATGCCGTTGTCGCGGAAATATTCGCCCATGGTGCAACCGGCGAAGGGTGCGAGATATTGCAGCGGAGCCGGATCGGACGCGGTGGCGGCGACGATGATCGAATATTCCAGCGCGCCATTGTCCTCGAGGATCTTGACGAACTGCGCCACCGTCGAGCGCTTCTGGCCGCAGGCGACGTAGACGCAATAGAGCTTGTCTTTCTCAGGCCCGGTGATGTGAATGGGCTTCTGATTGAGGATGGTGTCGAGAATGATGGCGGTCTTGCCGGTTTGGCGGTCACCGATCACCAGCTCGCGCTGGCCGCGGCCAATCGGGATCAGCGCATCGATGGCCTTGAGGCCCGTCGACATCGGCTCGTTCACCGATTTGCGCGGAATGATGCCTGGCGCCTTGACGTCGACGCGCTTGAACACCGTGGACTTGATCGGACCCTTGCCGTCAATCGGGTTGCCGAGCGGATCGACGACGCGGCCCAGCAGTTCCTTGCCGACCGGGACTTCGACGATGGCCCCGGTGCGCTTGACGGTGTCGCCTTCCTTGATCTCGCGATCCGAGCCGAAGATCACGATGCCGACATTGTCGGTTTCGAGGTTCAGCGCCATGCCCTTCAGGCCGTTGGCGAACTCGACCATTTCACCGGCTTGCACATTGTCGAGGCCGTAGACGCGGGCAATGCCGTCACCCACCGAGAGCACCTGACCGATTTCGGTGACTACGGCGTCCTTGCCGAAATCCTTGATCTGCTTTTTGAGTATGGCGGAAATTTCGGCGGCGCGAATGTCCATCAGGCGGTCCCCTTCATGGCAACTTTGAGATTCTGGAGTTTGGTCTTGAGCGAGTTGTCCATCATGCGCGATCCCACCTTGACGATGAGGCCGCCGAGGATCGAGCTGTCGACCTTGGTGGAGAGTGCGACTTCGCGGCCAAGCGAGCTTTTCAGCGCGGCCTTGAGATCCAGGAGTTGTGGTGCCGAGAGTTCTTCGGCGCTGGTGACTTCGCCCGCCATCTCGCCCTTCGACTGGCTGAGCAGGCTCGCATAGGCATTGATCATGCCGGGCAGTGCGGCGAGGCGGCGATTGCGGGCCACGAGTTTCAAAAAGTTGAGCGCCGAGCCCGTGACGCCAGCGGCCGTGGCGACGGCCGCGATGGCCGCCACCTGGTCAGCGGCGGAAAAAACCGGCGAGCGCACCAGACGCTTCAAATCATCCGAGGCCGCGATGGCGGCGCCAAAGGCCTGCAGCTGCTGGCCGATGGCCTCGGTGGATTTTTCGTCGCTCGCGAGGTCGAAGAGCGCGCTGGCATAGCGGCCCGCAACCCCGGAAACTGTCTGATCTGTGCTCGCCACGATCCGTCTTTCATTCGGTTCGAACCACCGGGCACCCGATGGCCGGACGCCTGAGGCTGGAATTTTCTGGAGGTCGGCCATGCGCAACAACATGCCCACGGACTGAAGCCCGAAGCCCCACCGCGGGCGTTGGCTATCACAGTGGAAAAAGACTCGCAACTACCATCGCGCGGCGGATTGCCGCGACCTGGGGCCGAGCCGCCGGCAAAGCCGGTGACTTCCCGCCCTCGCCGGATCAACTCAGCGCAGACCCGCCTTGTACTTCGCCACGTTCTTCTCGAACTGATCGAGCTTGTCCTTGGGAAGGATGTCAAGCATGGAGAGATAGTGCTTCTTGTACGTCCACCATTCCTGGAAGCATTCGTCCATTCCTACGACATCGGTATCGGTCGCGGTGTCGTCCCCGAAGACGGATTGCCAGAATTCATCGTGAAGGATGTTTTTGGGCCGGTAATTCGGGATCGCCATCATTCGCGCGAAGACGCTCCAGTGGACCGCCTCGCGCATGGGCCGCAGGTGGCGGGGGAAGCTGAAATGACTTCTCAATTTATTGGATCGGTTCACAACACGATGAGACGGCAGCGCAGACAACAATCTACTGAAGATACTATTGCCGCCCAAAATCTCGGCTTCGACATTCCGCCTTTGCGCAATATGCTCAATGCCATCGGGATCAAAAATAAGGCCAAGTTTATTGTCAATGATACGACGGATCATCCAGAAGAGCGGTAAGTTGCTGAGGCCATCGGACACCACGCCTCCACCAACATCGCCGTGGCAACCCGGAAACCATACCTGTTCAACAGCCTTGTTGTTGGTGTGATATGCATAATTCCATAGGGTCGCGCTGAATTGTGGCCTTTTCTCATCTAAAGCTAGTGCATGGAAAGCATAGTCGACAATCGACCCTACATTGGTTCCGTGAAACCCATATCGTTCTTCATTTCGCCAACGCAGCATGTTTAATGGAATACCAAGCGCTCCAACCATGTCAAAGACGCCCAGACATTTGATTGTCGGTGTCCTTGGCCAACAGAACTTACTTAGTTCCATCTTATCCGCGGGCATACGATAGCGTCTAGGTTTGCGGTAGAATTCCCAAGCCTTTCTTTCCTGATGAGCGGAACAATGTTCTGCGCGAAGTAGCCCAGCGCTGTTAATGTAACCGATGAGACTGCAGGCACTAAAGGCGCCGCGCGAGAAGCCAAAAATATAAATCTCCATACCTTCTTGATAGCGATAACTGAGAGCGCGATACGCACCGCGAACTATGTCTTCGAGACCCTCGCCGGTGGCGCCCTCCCACAATTGCTTGGTCGGCCTACCCTTTGCACCCACGCCTCGGTCGTAATAGATGAATTGGTAGATGGTTTCGAAACCCAAACTGACCTTCGGAAGTATGAGATGGCTAAGGAGATTGATATTGGTTGGCGGCCTGTCCCCCTTGTCCGTCTGCCACGTGCCGTCAAGCAGGATGATCATGCGGCTGGAAGGTCGCTTGGAAGCGGGTTGCTTTGCCATGGCTATTTACCCTCTCCGACCTCGGGCGTCACGCCTTCGGAGGTAAATTTCTCTTTCAGCTCCATCAGCCGGTCGATTGTCCATTGATCCAAGCCTTCGGCGCCGGGGCAACCGGCTAGAAGCCGCTCGATCAATGGTTGTGCTACTCTCAAATCTTCCTTGGAAAGGCCGTTCAATCTCGCTTCGATTATCTCAGTCGCTACATAAGGTTTGAAATGGACATCACAAGCCGTCGTTGTCAAGCTTTCGATCATGATTTTCTTAAAGTTTGACTGCATGACCATAGCTCTCTTTACCAGAGGCCAATCAATTGTGTTGCTGGGTTCATCCCTGAGAGGATCAAGCACAGCTATCCTCTGCCTTACAAATTCGGTTCGGGTCTTGGGAATGCCGCTCAAGGCTTCAGCCAGAATAGTTTCATAATCACTTTTCTTCATTCCATAGTAGTCAGCATGAGGGTTGGAGCGGATGAGTGGCATGGAGAGTCCAGAAAGGTCAGCAAGTTTGAGGTCGGGAGTCCCTAAGTTTCGCCAAACCGTTGCGCCGCCAAGAGTTGCTCCGTCGAGTGAGGTACCGTCAAATGACGCACCCTCCAGCTTAGCTTCAGCAAGAGAAGCACCTTGCAGCGACGCTCCATCCAAGGACGCACCCTGTAGATTGGCCCTCTCAAGGGATGCGCCTTGCATCTTTGCCTCATCGAGTGCCGCACCCTGTAGCGACGCTCCGTCGAGATTGGCCCCATGTAAGGTTGTCCGAAAAAGAGAAGCGCCCTGCAGCTGAGCCCCTGGGGAGGGTCGTTCAATGTACGGTCCACTTGCAAACGGAATGTACCACATCCCGTCTCTAAGAGACGCGCCCTTCAGCGATGCCCCATCCAATTGCGCACCTTGAAGCAACGCCTCCTGAAGGCTCGCTCGCTCCAACGATGCCTCTCGAAGAGATGCGCCCTGAAGCGACGCCCTATCGAGTAACGCGTCGACCAACGATGCTCTATCAAGATTGGTTCCCTGAAGCTTCGCGCCAATAAGGGATGCATTATCAAGTTTGCTGCCGCTAAGGTTAGCTCTGCGCAAGTCGATTCCGTTGAAATCAGCATTGCGAAAATCACGGCCAGACAGCACTTGCTCAATACTCCTTTCGCCTTCCCACGGTTCTAACTCTCTTTCTGCGTTGCGGGCTTCCAGGTTATTTATCAAATCGTCGTCTACTAGTCGCTCACCGGGTAGCTCGATAGTGTTGGACAAGACGTTAGATTTGGCCTCCTTCGTCGTGTATTGACTTGGCGGGAACACCGCTTGAGGTAAAGGCCCATAGAACTTCTCTCCCGGATACATAAAGACGAAGAAGGTGATCACCACCACGGTCGCACTCGCCATGCCGCCCCACACATGGAGCCCCTCGCGCTCCGGCCGCGTGATGGCCCGCCAGAAGTACCAGATGAACACCAGATCGAGGATCACGGTCAATCTCTGCGCCATGGTCACCCACCCGCCGTGATAGGGCAGGAACATCAGCTGCGCGAACAGCAGCAAAATAAGCGGCCCGGCGGCCAGCGTGAGGAAGGCCGTGAAGCGCATCAGCCAGCCGGCCCAGCTGTTGAGTTGCAAGCTCGTGCCGCCTAGCACCTGAACCACCACGAAATTGGGAAGCTGCAGCCGCGCCCTGTCCTGCGCCTCGCTGTCGAGGCCGGTTTCGGCCATAGCCCCGAGATAATGATGCACCTGATCGGCCAGCAGCTTGAGGCTGAGCAGCAGATAGAGATGAAAGATCACGAACAGGATGGGCGCCACCCAGAAGAAGATAACCAGCGGCAGCGGCGCGTTGAGCACCGGCAGCGTGATCGGCTCCTCCAGCAACAGATCGCGGTGATCGACGCCGGCAAAGGTGATGACCAGGTACGTGCCGAAGATGAGGAACGACAGCCAAAGCCCACGCGTCAGACCGGTGGCGTCGTCCAACGCCTTTTTGGCGATGACCGGATCGCTGCCCTGTTCGATGAACTTGGCCTTGATTGCCGCCTGTGGATCGGCAACCACCACCTTTACCACCCGCTTGGCCACGCCCGTCCCCTGTTGCCCCTGCGGTAGGAGACTATGACGGGCCGGGCGTTACGTCCAGTGACTGATTGAGGTCAGCACGCAGGCCTCCCCGCGCAGCGGCAAGGCGTTCGAACATTGGCAAAACGTATAGTTCGCGCCATCGCCTGGCAATGCGGCGGGGCTCAGTCTCCAGACTGTCAACAAGACGAGAAATGGAGACTTCGGATGCCCATGCGACGCATTTATCTTGCCGCTTTCTCGGCCCTGGCAATGACCCTCGCCAGCGCTCCGCTTTCGGCCCAGACCCAACCCAGTTGCGCCTTGATCGAGAAGGTCATTTCGGCGGCCGAGGACTTCTCCGAATTTGCCCTCGCCGGCGACCGGCAGCAGGCCAGGGCCAGTCTTGCCGCCCTCCGGCAATTTGCGCTGAGGATCAAACCGGCGCTGCCGGCGGCGGCAAGCGCCAATCTTGAAGAAGCGGTCAGCGCCGCTGAGGTGGCGTTCAAAAATGGCGGCAACCCGCAAGCGGCTTTGGCGGCTTTGAGCGCTTACCGGATTCTGGTCCGCGCGCTCAACACCCGCCTGACCACCACGCTTGATGTGGCGATGCTGGATTACAGCGGCTTCCGACTGCATGCGCTCATAGCGGCCGCGACCATCGATTGGCGGGCCGTGTCGGACACCGTGGCGCAATCGGCCGATGCCACCAGGAATACCCGGCGCCTGCTGGCCAACGAACCGGGACTGCGCGATCTCACGGCTTCGGTGCAAAATGGCCTCGAGGGCGCGTCTGCGGCAAAGTCAGCGGCATGGCTTCAATCAACGGCCCAAATTCAGCTTGATTCGGTCGATCTGCTGGAGAAAGTGATCGCCAACCCATCACCCACGGCCTGTCCCTGAAAGCGCCTGTCCCTAAAAGTACAATGAAGATTCTGATCATCGAAGACGACAAAACGATTGCCTCTTACCTCGCGCATGGACTGCGCGAGGCGGGCCATGCCGTCGATGTCACCGGCAACGGCCGCGAAGGTTTGTTTCTGGCCGCTTCGGGTTCCTATCATGTGCTGGTCATCGACAGACTGCTGCCGGATCTCGATGGGCTGGGCATTGTCCGTGCGTTGCGCGGGTCGGGATCGGCGGCGCCGGTGCTGTTACTGACCGCGTTGGGGCGCGTCGACCAGCGCGTCGAGGGTCTTGAAGCGGGCGGCGACGATTATCTGGTGAAGCCGTTTGCGTTCTCCGAGTTTCTCGCCCGCGTCATGGCTCTGGCGCGGCGGCCGCCACTCAATGCCGAGGTTGCCACACTGCGCTGCGGCGGGTTGCTGCTTGACCGGCTGCGCCGCCAGGTGACCCTTGATGGCCGGACCATCGGCCTGCAGGCCAGGGAGTTCGCCCTGCTGGAAACCCTGATGCTCAATGCCGGCAGCATCGTTACCCGCACCATGTTGCTGGAGAAGGTCTGGGACTTCCATTTCGACCCCGGCACCAACATTGTCGAGACCCACATCAGCCGCCTGCGCGCCAAGCTGGGATTGGCCAAGGACCTTATTCACACTGTCCGGGGTGCGGGTTATGTGGTCCGTGAAGGCGCCTAGACGCATCGGCACCAGGCTTGGCCTGCTTTACGCGCTGCTCTTCGGACTATCGGCCGCCACCCTTGGCGCGGTGTCGATCGCCATGGTCGACAGCGTCCTCCGCCACAAGATCGACCAGGCGCTCTCAGCCGAGATGGAAGTATTCGCCGGTCTTTCGGAGAGCAAGGGGAGCGCCGCCGTGGCCAACGCCATCGCCCTGCGGCTGGAAGCGGGTGCCAAGCTGCACTACCGGCTGGAAACTGCCGATGGCAGCCCGATCGCCGGCAACCTCGACGCCACCGGACGGGGCACTGGTTGGTTTGACCTCGCTGTCGTCGAGCCGGCCAACCAGGAAGAGCAACCCGACCGGTACCGGGCCTATGCCGCGAACCTCGGCGGCAACATTTTGACCATTGCCGACGACACCGACGACGTTGAAGACCTGCGCAGTGGGCTCGCCGTCGTCTTCACAGTGGCGGCGGTGTTGACCGCCCTGCTGGCGATTGGCGGCGGATTGTGGCTTGGACGTTATTCGAGTCGCAAGCTTGAGGCCATGGCGAAGGCGGCGGCAAGCATCGCCGGCGGCGACTTGACCAGGACCATGCCGGTGACCGGCAGCGGCGGCGAGTTCGACGTTCTCTCTGGCGCCCTCAACCATATGCTGAGCCGCAATGCCGCCTTGCTCGAACACCAGCGTTACATTGCCAGTGGCATCGCCCACGAAATCCGCACGCCCCTGACCAGGCTGCGGCAGACCCTGGAAGCGGGTGCATCAGGCCAGCGCCCGGCAGCCCTGGCGCAAGCCCTGGACGAGGCCGATAGCTTGCTTGGCATTTTCAACGCCCTGCTGCGGATCGCCGAAATCGAGGAGGGAGCCCGCGCCTCGAGCTTCAAGCCTGTCGATCTGTGCGCTGTCGCGGGAAAGATTGCCGATGCCTATGCCGCTTCCTTTGAAGAGACCGGCCGTCACTTGGTCACCGCCTGTGCCGAGCCGGTAACCGTGCTGGCGGATGCTGATCTGTTGGAACAAATGCTGGCCAACCTGATGGACAACATCCTGAAACACACACCCCCAGGAACGGCGGCCGTCATTGCGCCGGAATGGCGCAATGGTGTGGTCATTCTTAAAGTGAGCGACGATGGGCCAGGCATCCCGGCGGCAGAGCTAGACCTGGTTTTCCGGCGCTTTTACCGCCCCGGACACAGTAGCAGTACCTCCGGCTTCGGCCTCGGCCTTGCCTTTGCGCGCGCCGTGGCCGAACTGCATGGCGCCTCCCTCACCGCCGCCAATCTTGAGCCCGGATTGACGCTCACCCTCGCCTTTCCGGTTCGAAATCCGCGATCTGGCGCCTGACACCTTATCATCGCGGGTTGAACAGTCTATGTCTGGACACTCAGCAGGGAGTACGGCACATGGACATCGGCATCATCGGATTGGGGCGCATGGGTGCCAATATCGCCAGGCGGCTGATGCGGGCGGGGATTGGCTGCGCCGTTTATGACCGCAGCCCGGAGGCCACCGCCGCTGTTGCGGCTGATGGCGGCAAGCCCTCGTCCTCGATCGACGAAATGATTGCCCAGCTGACGCCACCGCGCGCCATCTGGCTGATGCTGCCCTCCGGTGCCGTCACTGAACAGGCGATTGCCGAGATCGGCGCCAGGCTGGCGCCCGGCGACATTATGATCGACGGCGGCAACAGCTTCTTCAAGGACAGCGTCAAGCGCGGCCAGCAATTGGCGGGGCGCGGCCTGCGCTTTCTCGATGTCGGCACGTCAGGCGGCGTCTGGGGCCTCGAGCGCGGCTATTGCATGATGATCGGCGGCGACGAACAGGCCGTGCGCCATCTCGACCCGGTGTTCGCGGCGTTAGCCCCGGGCAAGGGCGATATCGATACGACACCGAACCGGGAGAATCGCGATCCGCGCGTCGAAATGGGCTATATGCATTGCGGGCCCACGGGTTCCGGGCATTTTGCCAAGATGATCCATAACGGCATCGAATATGGCATGATGCAGGCCTATGCCGAGGGTCTGAACATCCTGGAAACCAGAAGCGAGTCGAAACTGCCAGAGGCCGAGCGCTTCAACTATGACGTCGCCGATCTGACCGAGGTCTGGCGGCGCGGCAGTGTCGTCTCATCCTGGCTGCTCGACCTGACGGCCATCGCCCTCGCCAAGGACCAGAAGCTCAGCAAATATTCCGGTGAAGTCGCCGATTCCGGCGAAGGCCGCTGGACGGTGGAAGCGGCCATCGAGCAGGCGGTGCCAGCCGAAGTTTTGGCCGCCGCCGTCTTCACCCGTTTCCGCTCGCGCCGCGATCATACCTTTGCGGAAAAGATTCTCTCCGCCATGCGCTATGAGTTCGGCGGCCACGTCGAGAGCAAATAAAGGCATGAAAACACCCGCCGGTCGAAACCGGCGGGCGGTGGGCAGCAGGCGGTGAGGCCCGCGCCCAGCTTACTGTGATTTCTTCAGCGCCGGACGGCAGCGCGCGCCACGGCCGGAATGTCGCCACGGGCGATACCCAGATCCTCAAGTTCGCGGAAGCTCAGGGCTTGCAACGCGGAAACGGTGCGGTTGTAGCGCTTCCAGGTGGCCATACGGGTTTTCAGGACTTCAAACATGATTGGCTCCTTGTCAGTTCGTATGTCATGCCCCCGGCCACGATTGGCCGGGGCTTTGGATTGCCGGGGCGTTATCCGCCCGGTTACGGCGCGGGCCCTATTTCAGGGCCTTGACGCGGGCCACATGGCCCAGCTGCCAGCGCTTGACGCCCATGTCCGCGAGATCGGCATCGGGCATCGCCTCCGCTTCGGAACGGGCCTGACGATAGGCCTCCAGTCTCCGGCTGCGGCGCATCATGTGGCCGAGCTGGTGAAACGTCATGCGCGCGCCGCCTCGCGTGCCAGCCGCGGAATATCGCTGCGGGCGATGCCGAGATCGGCAAGATCGCGGTTGGACAGCATCTCAAGCTCTTGCACGGTGCGCGCATAGCGCTTCCAGGTGGCATAGCGAGTCTTTAGAACTTCAAACATTGTCATTCCCCTTTGGTTTGACGGCCGTTGGTTGCTTTCTACAGACGGGAATTTAGGTGCGTCGCAGCAATTTGAGTACTGCCAATTTTGCATAGCTATGTTTCATCGTTCAAAATCATAAGTTTAACACAATTGTAACACTGCCAAAAACTCATGCCGCACTGCCAGAACAGCAGGCAAACCGCCTGATTTCAAAGCGCCTTGGGCTTCACACGCCTGTCATCTGCCGGGTTTCATGGCAAGCCACCGCCACGAGATTGCCCGAATATTTCGGGAAGTGAAAGAATGTCGCAGGCCGCTCACGGCGGCGAATTGCCGTTCCACCTTGCTGTTTGCGACACGAAAACAGGCCGCCGGGTGTCGGCCCGCTACGGGTTATCTCAGCCTGATGCCGGCGGAGGAGCGCTGGAAAGCGCCGCCCCCGCCGGTGATTGCGCTCAGAACAGCCCGGCGATCTGCCCCTTGTCGTCCAGCCCGATCACCTCGGCGCTCGGCACCTTCGGCAGGCCCGGCATGGTCATGATGTCGCCGCAGACCACGACGATGAACTCGGCACCCGCCGACAGCCGCACCTCGCGGATCGGCACCACGTGGTTGCTGGGGGCTCCTTTCAGGTTCGGGTCGGTCGAGAACGAATACTGCGTCTTGGCCATGCAGATCGGGAACGTGCCGTAGCCTTGCGCCTCGTAGCTCTTCAATTGATCGCGCACACTCTTGACGGCGACGATGTCGTCGGCGCGGTAGATTTCCCGCGCGATGGTCTTGATCTTGTCCCACAGCGGCAGCTCCTCGCCATAGATCGGCTTGAACTGCGAGGATGATTTGTCGGCGATGGCGGCGACGTGGCGGCTAAGCGCCTCGGTGCCCTTGCCGCCCTCGGCCCAATGGGTGCAGCGGAACGCTTCAACGCCATGCGTCTTGCAGAAGTCGATGACCGCCTGGATCTCGGCATCGGTATCCGAGATGAAATGGTTGATGGCAACGGCGATCGGCACGCCGAACTTCTTCATGTTCTCGATGTGGCGGCCAAGGTTGGAGCAGCCCTTTTTCAGCAGTTCGACGTTCTCGGTTTTAAGCTCGTCCTTGGCAGCCCCGCCGTGCATCTTCAGTGCACGGATGGTAGCGACGATGACGGTGGCCGCCGGTGTGAGCCCCGCCTTGCGGCACTTGATGTCGAAGAATTTCTCGGCCCCGAGGTCAGCACCGAAGCCCGCTTCGGTGACCACATAATCGGCGAGCTTCAAGGCCGTCTGAGTGGCCATCACCGAATTGCAGCCATGCGCGATGTTGGCGAAGGGGCCGCCATGCACGAAGGCCGGATTGTTTTCCAGCGTCTGCACCAGATTGGGCATCAGCGCGTCTTTCAGCAGCACCACCATGGCGCCCGGCGCCTTGAGGTCCTTGGCCAGAACCGGCGACTTGTCCTTCTTGTAGGCGACGACGATCTGGCCGATGCGGCGCTCGAGATCGGCAATCGACGTCGAGAGGCAGAGGATGGCCATGATCTCCGAGGCCACGGTGATGTCGAATCCCGCCTCGCGCGGGTAGCCATTGGCAACGCCGCCCAGCGAGCAGACGATGTCGCGCAGCGCCCGGTCGTTCATGTCCATGACCCGGCGCCAGGCGACGCGGCGCGTATCGATGCCGAGTTCGTTGCCCCAGTAGATGTGATTATCGATCATCGCCGACAGCAGATTATGGGCGGATGTGATGGCGTGGAAATCGCCGGTGAAATGCAGGTTGATGTCTTCCATCGGCACGATCTGGGCATAGCCGCCGCCCGCCGCCCCACCCTTCATGCCGAAGCAGGGCCCGAGCGAGGGTTCGCGCAGCGCAATCATCGCGCGTCTGCCGATGCGGTTGAGGCCATCGCCCAAGCCCACCGTGGTGGTGGTCTTGCCTTCACCGGCAGGCGTCGGGTTGATGGCGGTGACCAGGATCAGCTTGCCGTCGGGCTTGTTGCGCAGCGTTTCGATATAGTCGAGATGCACCTTGGCCTTGGTGTGGCCGTAGGGGATCAAGTCTTTCTCGGGGATGCCGAGGCCCTTGCCGATCTGCATGATCGGCTGCATTTTCGCTTCGCGCGCAATCTCGATATCGGACTTGACGGCCATGGTGTGACGTATCCCTTGTATCTATCTATTGGAAGCTTCTTGCATTGGACCATAGCCGCATGCGATCCCAGTTGCGACGTTTCTGGGAGTTTTTCTCCAGCCTGCGTCAGGCCGTGTTGCAGAACTTTCAAATCGGGACTTTCACAGATGCGCGCATTCGACCGCCCCGGCCGCTCGGCAGCCTATGGTTCACGCGGCATGGCCGCGACTTCGGCACCGCTCGCCACGCTCGCCGCCGTCGATTGCCTCAGGGCCGGCGGCAATGCCGTTGATGCGGCGGTCACCGCGTCTGCCGTTCTCTGTGTCGCCGAACCCGCCATGACCGGAATCGGCGGCGATTGTTTCGCCCTCATCGGAACGCCGGAGGGTAAAGTGATGGGCCTCAATGGCTCGGGCCGCTCAGGAGCGGCTGCCGATGCCGATTGGCTGAAAGCCGCGGGCCTTGACACCATCGCCAAGCGTTCGATCCATGCCATCACCGTGCCGGGCGCCATCGATGCCTGGGATCAACTGCTGCGCGAATATGGCACGATGGACCTCTACGAGGCTCTGCAACCGGCCATCCGCATGGCGGAGCAGGGAGTCCCCGTCACGCCGCGCGTCGCTTTCGACTGGCCGAAAGAGGAAGCGGTGCTGGCCGCCGACGCCGGTGGCGCCAGGCATTATCTGAAAGACGGCCGGGCGCCACGCCTCGGCGAGACCATGTCCTATCCAGCCTTTGCCGAGACGCTGCGGCTGATCGCCCGCGACGGCCGCGACGCTTTCTATAAAGGTGCCATCGCCGAGGACATCATCAACACCATCAGGCCAATGGGCTCGCTGCTGACCGCTGACGATCTCGAAGCTCACACCTCGACCTGGGTGAAGCCAATTTCAACCGAGTTCGCAGGCCACGAGTTTCTCGAAATCCCGCCCAATGGCCAGGGCCTGACGGCGTTGATTGCCTTCAACATATTGGCGCAGACCGGTATCCGGCGCCATGCGCCTGATTCAGCCGAGCGCCTGCACCTCGAAATCGAGGCTATGAAACTCGCCTGGGAACTGCGCAATCGCCACATCGCCGATCCGGAGTTTTCCGAGGTTCCAGTGGACGAATTGCTCAGCCTGAAGATGGCGGCGCGCCTGAGCTCGACGATCGACATGAACAAATCGCTCGACATCGAAACTGTCATGCGTCGATCCGATACCATTTTCCTTTCGGTGGTTGACAAGAAGCGTTTGGCGGTGTCCTTCATCAAT
>JANPCS010000181.1:0-10624 GCA_031431065.1 Hyphomicrobiales bacterium
ATACTCGGCAACCCGGTCGGCGAGGCCATCAAGGCCTTCGGTCACGGTTTCACCGGGGCAGAACGGCAAAGGCTTCGGCCCCTTGTCGAGCTTGATGCCGGGGACGGCACCCGTTGCCTTGATCATGTCGACCAGCGTCTGTCCGGAAGCCGCCTTCTGGCGGATGGTCTCGTCGAACAGAATGACGCCGGAGACATAGGCCTTCATGGCGTCAGTCGCCCCGAATAGCATTTCGCGGTAATCGCGGCGGTTGGTGTCGGTCGATTCGAGCTTGATCGATTCGAAGCGCTTGGTGATCGAGCCGGTTGATTCATCGGCGGCAAGAATGCCCTTGCCAGATGCCACCATGCGATTGGCGATGTCGTTGAGCTTGTCGATGTTCATAGTGTTCCCTCCAGAGCCTTGACGCCGGGCAGGGGCTTTCCCTCGAGCCATTCGAGAAATGCGCCGCCTGCGGTTGAAATGTAAGTAAAGCCGTCAGCAGCGCCCGCGTGATAGAGGGCTGCCACCGTATCGCCGCCGCCTGCCACCGAAACCAGCTTGCCGGCCTTGGTGCGGGCCGCTGCGTGTTTCGCCGCGGCCACTGTTGCGATGTCGAAGGGGGAAATCTCGAAGGCACCCAAGGGGCCATTCCAGACGAGTGTGTGGGCATCGTCGATGGCCGAACGCACGCGGTCGATCGACAAGGGACCAATGTCGAGGATCATGCCATCCGCCGGAATGGCGTCGATGCCGTAGTCATGGTTCTCGGCTCCGGCCTTGAATTCCTTTGCCACGATGCCGTCAACCGGCAGGATGATGGCGCATTTCGCGTCCTCGGCGGTGCGGAGGATGTGTCGCGCGGTGTCAACGAGGTCGGCCTCGGCCAGTGACTTGCCGACGCCAAACCCTTGGGCCAGCAGGAACGTATTTGCCATAGCGCCGCCGATCACCAGGGCGTCAACTTTCTTCACCAGATTACCAAGCAAGTCGAGCTTGGAGGAGACCTTGGCGCCGCCGACGATGGCGATGACCGGGCGCTTCGGCGTTTCCAATGCCAATTGCAGGGCCTTCAGTTCGGCTTCCATGGCGCGGCCGGCATAGGCTGGAATGAAATGCGCGATGCCCTCGGTCGAAGAGTGGGCGCGATGGGCGGCGGAAAACGCATCGTTGACGAAGAGATCGCCGAGGCCTGCCAACATTTTGGAGAAGGCTTCGTCGTTCTTTTCTTCACCCGGGTGATAGCGTGTATTCTCCATCAGCACGCATTCGCCGGGCTTGATGTCGAAGGTTGGAGCCGCGCGCCAGTCTGTGAAAATGAAACGCACCGGGCGGCCGAGCAGTTTTTCCAGTGCCGGGGCGACGGGTTTCAGCGACATTTCGGGCACGACCTTGCCCTTCGGCCGGTCGAAGTGGGCGAGCACGATCAGGGCGCCGCCCTTGTCCATGATTTCGCGCAGCGTCGGCACGACGCGTTCGATGCGGGTGGCATCGGTGACCTTGCCGTCGGCGATGGGGACATTGCGATCGACCCGGCACAGCACGCGCTTGCCGGCGAGGGCGGCATCGTCAAGGGTGCGGACGGCGGGCATTTATGGACTCCGTTCAACACATAACCTTCCCCTCCCCCCCCGGGGAGAGGTCGGCGCAGCACTACGTGCTGCGTCGGGTGAGGGGGCCTTCGCCTGTTGCCGGCACCCCCTCACCCGCCACGCCGCGTTGCGGCGCGTCGACCTCTCCCGCGAGGGGAGAGGTGGGAAAGAGAGTGAGCGGACGCAGTTCATGCCTTCGCCGCCATCACCACAGCATCCGCTGTGATGCCGAAATGTTTGTAGAGAAGTTCGGCTGGCCCCGAGGCGCCAAAGCCGGTCATGCCGATGAAACTGCCGTCAACACCGATGAAGCGGTCCCAGCCGGTGCGGACGCCGGCCTCTATGGCGATACGGGTGGTCTCGCTTCCCATCACGCCGGCCTTGTAGGCGGCGTCCTGTGCCGCGAAGTTTTCCATCGAGGGCACCGAGACGACGCGGGCGGGATTTCCGGCTTTGTCGAGTTCGGCCTTGGCGGCGATGGCGATCTCGACTTCGGAGCCTGAGGCGAAGATCACCACCTGCGACGGCTTCTCCGAACCCGCCACCACATAAGCACCACGGGCGCAGAGGTTCTCTTCCGAAAACTCAAGGCGGGCGGGCTTCAGTTTCTGGCGGGTCAAGGCGAGGATGCTTGGACGGTGCTCGTCGGCCAGCGCCAATTGCCAGCATTCGGCGGCTTCCACCGCATCGCAAGGGCGATAGACGGCGAGGTTGGGGATCACCCGCATGGCCGCCAGGTGTTCCACCGGCTGATGCGTCGGGCCATCTTCGCCAAGTCCGATCGAGTCATGGGTCATCACATAGATGACGCGCTTGCCCATCAGGGCTGAAAGGCGGATCGAGGGCCTACAATAATCGGTGAACACCAGAAACGTGCCGCCATAGGGAATAACGCCGCCATGCAGGGCGAGGCCATTCATCGCTGCCGCCATGCCATGCTCGCGGATGCCGTAATAGACATAGCGTCCGGCGTAATCCGGTGCGGCGAAGGTTTTCATGTCCTTCGACCTGGTGTTGTTGGAGCCGGTCAGATCAGCAGAGCCGCCGAGCGTATCGGGCAGCGCCGCGTTGATGACATCAAGCGCGTTCTGTGACGAGTTGCGCGTGGCGATCCACGGCGGGTTCTTGGCGAGGTCCTGCTTATAGGCCGCCATCGCGGCGTCGAATGCGGCGGGCAGCTTGCCCGCGTTGCGGCGGCTGAATTCGGCCTTGTGGAGAGAGGCATCGAGCCGTGCCGCCCAGGCCTTGCGCTTATCGCTCCCGCGTGAGCCAGCGGCGCGCCAGGCGTCCATCAGATCGTTCGGAATGACGAAAGGTTCGTAATTCCAGCCCAGCGCTTTACGGGCCCCGGCGATTTCTTCCGCGCCCAGGGGCGAACCATGGGTGGCGGAGGTGCCCTGCTTGGTGGGCGCGCCAAAGCCGATGATGGTTTTGCAAGCGATCAGTACTGGCTTGTCGGAATTCTGCGCGGCGCTCAAGGCAGCAGCGATCTCGGTGGCATTGTGGCCATCGACGCGCGACACATTCCAGTTGGCCGAGGCGAAGCGTGCCAGCTGATCCGTCGAATCCGACATCGACAGCTTGCCGTCAATCGAGATGCCGTTGTCGTCCCACAGCACGATCAGGTTCTTGAGCTTCAGGTGGCCAGCCAAGGTGATCGCCTCCTGGCTGATGCCCTCCATCAGGCAGCCGTCGCCCGCCAGAACATAGGTCTTGTGATTGACGAGATCGTCGCCGAACACGCAATTCAGGTGACGCTCGGCCATGGCAAAACCCACGGAATTGGCGATGCCTTGACCTAAGGGACCGGTGGTCGTTTCGATGCCGGTGGCGTGGCCGAATTCGGGGTGGCCGGCGGTTTTCGAGCCGAGCTGGCGGAAGTTCTTCACCTCATCCAGGGTCATGTCCTTGTAGCCGGTCAAATAGAGCAGCGCATAGATCAGCATCGAGCCGTGACCAGCCGACAGGATGAAGCGGTCGCGGTCGGGCCAGTGCGGGTGGGCGGCGTCGAATTTCAGGAACTGGGTGAACAGCACGGTCGCTACATCGGCCGCCCCCATTGGCAAGCCGGGGTGCCCGGAATTAGCTTTCTGAACCGCATCCATGGCCAGGGCACGGATGGCATTGGCCATGGAACGAGACTGTTCGGGAGAGATTTGGGTCATCGGCGGGGCATCCCTCAATGGGCTGGCGGTTGGCGCACCTGATAGCGCCTTGCGCCCGAGAGTCAATTACGGAACGGTTGGAACAGCCGTTTTCAAGGATTGCGCCCGGACCCTGGAGGCCGTATGATTCGTAACGGTAAGGGCAAACGGATTCTGTAGTCTTACCAGGGGCTTTCATGGCGAATACTCAGAAACTGGATGAGGCATTCCAGCGCTTTGAACGGGCGTTGCGGCAATTCGAGGATGCCGTGGCGGTGAAAGCCGACGGCCAAAAGCGTGTCGAGGTGCTCGAAAGCGAAACGGAGAGCCTGCGCCGCGACCGCGTGCGGCTGGCCCATGAACTCGATCTGGTGCGCAACAAGGCTAATGAGCTGGTCGATACCAGCAAGAACGCGGCCGGCAAGATCGACGCGGCGATGTCGCGCATCCGCGCCGTGCTGCATTCGAACAGCGGGGATTAGTTTCCCATGGCGCATGTCATCGTCCAGGTGAACGGCCGGCCCTACACCATGCAATGTCCGGAAGGCGAGGAAGCGCACTTGCGTGAACTCGCCGATTTGCTCGACGGCGAAGTGCAGCGCGTCAAGCAGAGTGTCGGCAATGTCGGCGACATCCGCATGCTGGTGATGGCGGGGCTGATGGTTGCCGACAGATTGTCGGAAGCCATCCGCAAGATCGAAAGTGTCGAAGAGCAGATCGCGGGTTTACGCGAAGCGCGCAACATTGCCCAGTCCGAGACGGCGGCGTTGGAGCGCGAGGTCACCGCGCGGTTTGAGGAGGCGGCGGCCCGGCTGGCAGCACTGGCGCGGGCGATTACCAAGTAAGCAAAACACTGACGGCTTAGCTTGGTGTTACTCCTGAATACTCTCCATGGCGGGTCAAGCCCGCCGATGGAGAGGGGAGGGAGACGCTCGATCATCATCGATTGTACTCAGCTTCGAGATGTGGTGTGCTCAGCCTATACCGGAGTGCCGCTCATGAGCAGCTTCAACCTCACACTTCGCATAGCCATCCTACTGCTGCTGGGCATCATCCCCGCCTCGGCCTTCACGCGCGCCCCGGCGACGGCGGAGAACGGCATGGTGGTGACATCGCAGCATCTCGCATCGGATGCCGGCGTCGAGATCATGAAGGCCGGCGGCAACGCTGTCGATGCGGCGGTGGCGGTGGGCTATGCGCTGGCCGTTACTAATCCGTGCTGCGGCAATATCGGTGGTGGCGGCTTTGCCACGCTGCATCTGGCCGATGGCCGCGATGTATTCCTGAATTTCCGCGAAAAGGCGCCCGGTGCGGCGACCGAGAAGATGTTCCTCGATCCACAAGGCGAAGTGGTGCCTGACTTGAGCCTCAAGGGTTATCTGGCGGTGGCGGTGCCCGGCACGGTGCTGGGGCTTGAAACATTGCTGCAGAAATACGGAACGCTGCCGCGCGATAAAGTGATGGCGCCGTCCATCAAGCTGGCGGAGGAGGGCTTCGCGCTCACCCAGGGCGATGCCGCTATCCTCAACGGCTCGGCCAAGGCTTTCGCGGGCCAGCCCAATGTGGCGGAGGTGTTCCTGAAAGCCGATGGTCCGTGGCTGGCGGGAGACAGGCTGATCCAGAAGAATCTCGCGATGACGTTGAAGCGCATCGCAGCCGAAGGCCCGGATGCTTTCTACAAGGGCGACATCGCCGGCGAAATCGTTGCGGCCAGCGCCGCCAATGGCGGCATCCTGTCGAAACAGGATCTGGCTTCCTACACCGTCACCGAGGACAAGCCGGTGCGTTGCAATTATCGGGGGTACGAGTTGCTCTCGGCGCCGCCGCCCAGTTCCGGCGGCACGGCCATCTGCCTGATCCTCAACATCCTCGAAGGCTATGACATGGCGAAGCTCGGATATAATTCGAGCCAGTCGGTGCATGTCATGGCCGAGGCGATGCGCCATGCCTTCGTCGACCGCAACTTCCTGCTGGGCGATCCGGCCTTCGTCAACAATCCTCTCGAGCGGTTGTTGTCGGAAGACTACGCGGCCTTGATCCGTGCCAGGATCGATCCGGCCAGGGCATCGAACTCGAAAGACGTGCAGCCCGGCGTGGCACCCCATGAGGGCACCGAGACGACGCATTACTCGATTGTCGATAAACAGGGCAACGCGGTCTCCGTCACTTACACCATCAATGCGCTGTTCGGCGCCAAGGTGATCGCCGGCAACACCGGCTTCTTTCTCAATGACGAGATGGACGATTTCACGGTGAAGCCCGGCGTGCCCAATCTCTTCGGCCTCGTGCAGGGCAAGACCAATGCGATTGCACCAGGCAAGCGGCCGTTGAGTTCGATGAGCCCGACGATTGTCACCAAGGATGGCAGGACCTTCATGGTGTTCGGCAGCCCCGGCGGCTCGCGCATCATCACCATCGGCGTGCAGGTCTTCGTCAATGCCGTGGACCACGGCATGACGATCCAGGAAGCGGTCAATGCGCCGCGCATCCATCACCAGTGGCTGCCCGACCAGATCTCAGTGGAGACACGCGCCCTTTCGGCCGATACGCGCGCCAACCTCGAGGCGCTGGGCCACAAGGTGGTCGAGCAATCGCCGTGGGGTGCCACGGAGGCCATCGTGATCGGCCCTGCGGCGGCACCCGAAACCGAAGGCTCCGGCAACGATGCCAAGGCCGTGACGCCGCTGGTCCCCGGCCTGCTCTATGGCGGCCACGACGATAGGCGCCCGGCCGGTTCGGCGGCGGGTTACTGAGTGGCGCAAGACCCAGCCGGAAATGACGAAGCTGAAGGACGAGCCGGCATGGGTCTCGAGCCAGGTAAGCCTGCCGATGTGCCGCGCCTGGGTACGGTGGTGATCGGCAGAAACGAGGGCGAGCGGCTCATCCGGTGCCTGAAGTCGCTCAACGGTGCTGGGCTCGTCGTCTATGTCGATTCGCAATCCACCGACGGCAGCGCTGCAGCCGCGGCAGCACTTGGCGCCAATGTCGTCGGCCTCGATATGCGATTGCCGTTTACGGCGGCGCGGGCCCGCAATGCCGGTTTCGCGAGGCTGATGTCGGTGTTGCCCGAAGCGGACTATGTGCAGTTTGTCGATGGCGACTGCGAGGTGATCGCCGGTTGGATCGAAACCGCCGTCACGTTTCTCAGCGCGCATCCGGATGTGGCGGGGGTATGCGGCCGCCGCATGGAGCGCTTTCCCGAGGCGTCGATCTACAACGCCATGTGCCATCGCGAGTGGAACACGCCAGTCGGGATGACAGATGCCTTTGGCGGAGATTCGATCTTGCGGGTCGCCGCGTTCAAGGACGCCGGCGGATTTCTCGACGAGCAGATCGCCCACGAGGAGCCCGAACTGTGCGGCCGCCTGCGCAAGAAGGGCTGGAAGCTGTGGCGCCTCGACGCCGGGATGACTTTGCACGATGCCGCAATTCTTCGCTTCGGACAGTTCTACAAGCGTGGCCGCCGGGCCGGCATGGGCTTGGCGCAGTTGTTTTTTCGCTCCGGCTGGGACATGGATCGGGGTGGCCGCACCATCGTCATTCGCGCTGTAGTCTGGGCGATGATCCTGCCGCTTGCAGTGATCGTTGCATTCCTTGTCAACCCGGTGCTCGGCCTCGCCGCCCTTGCTATCTACCCCTTGCAAGTTATCAGGCATGCCTTGACCAATCGTCTCGGCGTTGGCACCGGCCTGCCGCAAAGACTGCGGGCCGCGGCGATCACCATGGTGGGAAAATTCGCCGAGGCGCAGGGCGTGATCGAGTTCTTCCTGAAGCGATTGACGCGGAAGAAGGTAACAAGCGTCAGCTACAAGTGATGGCAGCCGGTTGCGGCGGGTGAGCGGGGGCTCACTTTCGAAGTGCCAATGGACATTTCCCGCCAGCCTCCCTACATTGGCGGTTGGCGGGCTGCCCGGTGCGTGGAAGACTTTTTTCCCTGGGGCCTATGCGATTCTGAATGGGAGCTGTCCCTGGACCTGGCCGTGGCCTCGTTCACATGGCGCCCACCTACAACTGTAGGGACCCGGGATCGTCAGTCCTTTCACGGCCCATGGTGGCTCGCCGCTGGTTTTCATGACATCGCGAAATAGGAGCTATCAGGCGATGGGGTAGCGTTGTTAAGTTTTGACATATGCCAAGGCATATGCTACCTGTAAGCAATGGAACAGGAACGTCATGTGAAGCTTTTCCGCAATGGTCGGAATCAGGCCGTGCGCATTCCCCGGGAGTTCGAGCTGCCGGGGACAGAAGCTGTCATGCGCAAGGAAGGCAATCGGCTGGTCATTGAGGCGCAGCCGAGGAAAATGACGTTGCAAGAATTGTTCGCTAGTTTCAAAGAAATCGACGAACCTTTTCCTGACATCGAAGATCCACCACCGGAACCGGTGGAACTGTGAGTCGGACTTTTCTTCTGGACACCAACATTATTTCAGATGCTGCCCGCAACCCCAATGGAAGAACGGCGCGGCAAATGATGAAGGCCGGACAAGATCGGCTGTTCACAAGTGTGATCGTATTGGCCGAACTCAGATTTGGTCTCGAACTCAATCCCATGACTAGTGCCCGCGCGCAGATCGAGATATTGATAGCGTGGCTCGATTTCCGGGAATTGCCACTGGAAGCCGCCCGCCACTATGGAAAACTCCGTTGCGTTCTGGAACGGCAAGGTAAGCCGATCGGTGCAAACGACTATTGGATTGCCGCGCATGCGCTCGCGGAAGATGCAGTTCTGGTCTCCGGCAACATGCGCGAATTCGAACGTGTCGCGGGCCTGCATGTCGAGAACTGGCTGGGATGAATTTGATGTGCGAACTCGCCGATCTCAAGAAGCGGGCGCGGACCGCGGCCTCGCAGCGCCGAGCGGCTGCGCATGAGTTACGGAAGGACACGGCAGGCGCAGCACTGGCAGCGCGCGGGCTGCCGCTACCCGTCGCGCCCGGCATCGTCTCGGGTTTCATACCGTATAAGAGTGAGATCAGCACCGTGCCGCTGATGAATGCGTTGCGGCGGCAGGGATGGCAGACGTGCCTGCCGGTGGTGATTGCCGCCGATCAGCCACTGGTGTTCCGCTCCTGGGCGCCCGGCGAGCCGCTGGTGCGGGGAATATGGGACATTCCCATTCCACCCGAAACCGTGCCGGAACTCTTGCCCGATGTGCTGCTGGTGCCGCTGCTGGCCTTCGACCGCGCCGGCTACCGGCTGGGTTATGGCGGCGGCTTTTACGACCGCACGCTCGAAAAGCTCCGTGCACGGAAGACCATTGTGGCGATCGGGGTTGCCTATGGCGCCCAGATGGTGGATGAGGTGCCGCGCGGGGCCCATGACGCGCCGCTGGATTATGTGATGACCGAAGCAGAGACGTTCAGGTGCGGCTGATATTCATAGGCGACGTGGTGGGCCGCAGCGGCCGCGAGGCGGTGGCGCGCGAGTTGCCTCTCCTGCGTGAACGCTATCGACCCGACCTCGTGGTGGTAAACGGCGAGAATTCCGCGCATGGCTTCGGCATCACCGAGGATATTTTCCTAGGACTCCTGGCGGCGGGCGCCGACGCCGTGACGCTCGGCAATCACGCCTTCGACCAGCGCGAGGCGCTGATCTTCATCGAGCGCTATCGCAACTTGCTGCGCCCGGTGAACTGGCCGAAAGGCTGTCCGGGGCAGGGCTCGGCCTTGATCGAAACGGCGTCGGGCAGGCGGGTGCTGGTGGTCAATGCCATGGGCCGGGTGATGATCGAGCCCGGTCTTGACGATCCCTTCCCGGCGGTTGAGCGCGAACTGGAGGCCTGTCTCATGGGCCGGGCGTGCGATGCGGTGCTGATCGATTTTCATGCCGAGGCGACATCGGAAAAAATGGCCTTCGGGCATTTCTGCGATGGCCGCGCCAGCCTGGTGGTGGGAACCCACACCCATGTGCCCACCGCCGATCACCAGATTTTGCCGGGCGGCACGGGTTTCATGGCCGATGCCGGGATGTGCGGCGATTTCGACTCGGTCATCGGCATGGAGAAGACCGAACCGCTGCAACGCTTCCTGCGCAAGCTGCCGGTGGAGCGCATGAAGCCGGCGGAGGGTCCGGCCACGGTTTGTGGTGTCGCCGTGGAGACCGATGATGCCACCGGGCTGGCACTCCGGATCGCGCCGATCCGGGTGGGTGGGCGGCTGTCGCCGGCTGAAGTGACGTTCTGGTAGACCCCGGCCCATGACGTGAATTCCCGTTAACCGCCAAAAAAACTCTAGTGACGGGGCCCGGAAGGCCCGATAGTATCTGATGCAGCGCTTATAAAAACCAAAGACTCAGCCGGGGTAACGCACAAGGATTGCGAGCCGCGCCGGGAAGTCCGAAAGCGTTGAAAAATATGGGGAGGAACCATTGGAGCCACGTCTGGCGCCGGCTGGCGCAGCCGGGTCCGTTTGCCCTCCCTTGAACCGTTCAGGCCGGAATTCCGGCGTTTCAGGAGGAAAGACCCGTATGAAGAAATTCACTACACTGTTCGGCGCAGCCCTGCTCGCCGGATCGGCCCTGTTGGCCACGGCACCGGCCCAGGCCGGTGACGAACTGACCGTCACATCATGGGGCGGCGCCTATTCGGAAAGCCAGCGCAAGGCTTACTACGAGCCCTACAACGCGATGGGCAACAAGATCACCGAAGCCGAGTACAATGGCGAAGTCGCCAAGATCAAGGCCATGGTCGAAGCCAAGGCGATCACCTGGGACGTGATTGACGTCGATAGCCCGACGGCCCTTCAGGCTTGCGCCGAAGGGGCTCTCGAAACCATCGACTGGGCCAAGCTCGGCCTCGACAAGTCGAAGTTTATCGGCGGCGATGTCATGGAATGCGCCGTGCCGACCATCGTCTACGGCACCGTGTTCGGGTATGATACCACAAAGATCACCGGTGAGGGACCGAAGGTT
>JANPCS010000182.1:0-3791 GCA_031431065.1 Hyphomicrobiales bacterium
GTTTCAGGTTTTCGCGGCGGTCATCGCCTGATGAATGCGGCAGATTGGTGAGCAGCACGACATCGGCCGCTTCGCCAATGTGGAGGAGGGCCTCGATGGCGCCGTCGATGGGCTCCAGATGCCGGGTGCGCTGCGCGAAGAAATCGGCGACGAGCTGGCCGACGAGGGCCTCGCTGGCCGCTTCACCGGCGGTATGGCGGATGTTGCCGTTGAGGGCGAAACTGGAGCAATCCAGCCACAGGCCGTGGGGGGCGATATAGGTTTCGAAATCCCTCGTGAAATGCACCACCACTTCATCGACATCGCAGATGACGAGGGGGCGGCTGGTGAAGGTCAGGGTGGCAAGCTGTTGCCTGGTAAAGTCAGAAATCAAGGGCTGCTCCCGGCAGTTTGCGGCGCAACACGGCGACGCGTTCGGGCTTCAAGCCATGTTCCTCGGCGAAGATCAAGAGCAGGGTTTGATCGGCCAGCACATGGTCGAGGATGCCGCCGAGGAATGCCGTGTCAGCCGCGCCAGCCCGAATCGCCTGGAGGTTGAGGCCGGACAGGTCGATAAAGCGCTGCAGGCGCTCCGGATCGGAGGCGATAAAGCCCAGCGCGTGCAAGGCGATGACCTCGGCTTCTTCGGTGTTTTCGGCTGCTGACTGGCGTTTCATGGCGGTGAGTTAACCATCCCTGAACCTCGTTGAACAGGAGCATTGCCCGGTTAAGATGTTGGTTACCCAAGAGGTGGAGATTGTGGGCCAACACGGGGAAGCTTGCGGGACGGAGAAAATTCCGGCTTGCGATAACAGAAACTGGCGCCATTATGACGTTGAATTTTTCGCCTACGGCTGGAGTGATGCGGACGCCCGATGCCATACCGGCCAGCCCCAAGCGTGTGCTCGTCGTTGAGGACAACGAGTTGAACATGAAGCTGTTCAACGACTTGCTCGAGGCCAATGGCTATCAAGTGATCCAGACGCGCGACGGGCTTTCGGCCCTTGAACTGGCGCGCAAGCACCGGCCCGATCTTATCTTGATGGATATCCAGCTGCCGGAAGTCTCCGGCATCGAAGTCACCAAGTGGCTGAAGGAAGACGATTCGCTGCGCCATATTCCGGTGATCGCCGTCACCGCCTTCGCCATGAAGGGTGACGAGCAGAAGATCCGCGAGGGTGGCTGCGAGGCGTATATTTCGAAGCCGATCTCGGTCGTGAGCTTCCTGCAGACCATCGACAGCTATCTGAAGAAGCCCGAATGACAGCCCGCGTCCTGGTCGTCGACGACATTCTCGCCAATGTGCGCCTGCTGGAAGCCAAGCTGGCGGCGGAATATTTCGAGGTCGTCACCGCCATGAACGGCGTCGATGCCTTGGAAGCGGTGCAACGCACCAAGCCCGATATCGTGCTCCTGGACGTGATGATGCCGGGGATCGACGGCATCGAAGTCTGCCGCCGCATCAAGGGCAACCCGCTGACCCAGCATAGTCCGGTGGTGATGGTGACGGCCCTTGACCAGCCGGAAGACCGGGTGCGAGGCCTCGAGGCCGGGGCTGATGATTTTCTCACGAAGCCCGTCAACGATGTCTCGCTGTTCTGCCGGGTCAAGAGCCTGGTGCGGCTGAAGATGCTGACCGACGAGCTGCGGAACCGCACCGGCGGCGATCCCTTGCGGCTGGTGATCAACGAGCAGATCGCCGCCGACAGCAAGCCCGGCCATGTGCTGGTGATCGATAACCGCGTGACGGTGGCCGAGCGCATCAAGAGCGCCTTGTCAGGCAAGCATGAAGTGACGATCGCCGCCGATCCGGCCCTGGCGCTGGAGGTCTGCGGACAGGCCGGAACGATCTTCGAACTCATCATCGTCAATCTCGACATGGAGGGCATCGACGCGCTGCGCATCTGTTCGCAGCTGAAATCGATGGAACAGACCCGGCAGTCGCCGATCCTCATCATCGTCGATCCCGACGACCACCAGCGGCTGCTGCGGGCGCTCGACATGGGGGTCAACGACTACCTCATCCGGCCGATCGACAAGCAGGAACTGCTGGCCCGCGTGTCGACCCAGATCCGCCGCTACCGCTATACCGATCAGCTGCGCACCAGCGTGCGGGCGTCGATCGAAATGGCGGTGACCGATGCGCTGACCGGGCTCTACAACCGGCGCTATCTCGAAACCCATCTGGCGCACCTGATCGAGCATGCCGTCAATCGCGGCAAGGCTTTGTCGGTGCTCACCCTCGATGTCGATTTCTTCAAGGCGGTGAACGACAGCCATGGCCATGACGCCGGCGACCGGGTGTTGCAGGAAATCGCCGGCCGCATCCGCGCCTCGATCCGCAATATCGATCTCGCCTGCCGCACCGGCGGCGAGGAATTTGTCGTCGTGCTGCCGGCCACCGATATCGCCACCGCCGAGCGGGTCGGCGAACGCATCCGCAAAATGGTGGCGGCCAAGCCCTTCAATGCCGGGCCTGGATGCCAGTTGAACATCACCGCCTCGGTCGGCATATCGGCCCTGGCCGGCGTCGACGAGAAGGTCGAAGAACTGTTGAAGCGCGCCGACCTGGCGCTCTACCGCGCCAAACGCGAAGGCCGCAACCGGGTGATCCTGTCGGCGGCGTGAGCGGCTCGTGGGTAGCGGGCCGGTTTGAAAGTTTTGCGCCAGACTTCTTATGGGAACCGCGCGTCCGAACTTTTTTGGCTTCATTCAGAGCGACGCGTTGGGCATCGAGGTTCTGGCCGGCCGTCGAGGCCCGCGCATATCCGAAGTTCATGGCTTCAGTGTATCAAAAACCTTTCAAGGTTCTGATAGGGGATTTTGACGCGGCTAAACCCTTGTAAAGTGGTGGGGTAGGGGACTTGCGTTAAAAACGACCGTTTGTGACTCGCCTAACTTTGGGGGGCTTTCAAAAACGGACGTATTTGCATACCTACCTAAGCGTGCATGGTGCCTTCGCTCGGTCGGAATTTTGTGCGGCGTCAATCGCGCCGTGATCCGACCGTCAGCTTTCAGGGCTGAGCGGTCATACGTCATCGCAGGCAATGACGCGATGGGCCAGAAGCGGACAATTCCGTCAGGTGCTATTTCAACCAAACATCTCTGCGAGGTGATCGTTCAAGAACATCCCGACAGGGTCGAACCTGCGGCGCAAGGACTTAAACGCCTCATACTTCTCGAACAGGGACGCTAGACGCTCGCCCGTCATGAAGTGCAACTTACCCCAATGGGGCCGTCCTCCCTGTTCAAACAATCTCTCATCGCACATCTTTAGATATGGCCAATAGTCCGTGCCGGGTTTGCCGGATACCGAAATCACAACCGAGTCGCGCTTGTATTTGGGGCTGAGCCAGGCCTGGTCTGCCGCCACAAAGCGGACCTCCATGGGAAAGATACTGTCCGGCAGGTTGCGGCGCATGAATTCCCGTTGATCCTCAAAGGCCTCTCGCGCCGATGCAGCCGGGAGAATGTACTCAAGCTCGTGAAAATTCGGCTCGAACACATGTGGATAGATTCGATACGAGCGATCAATTCGCTCATTCGGCGGCAGCGGTCTCGAACCAGGCTCTTCTGCCGTTTCCTGGTAGAGTTTCACCATGCAGAAATCGGCCTTGGCCGGCGGAAAACCATAGAGTCCGGAGGACGCGTCGGTAGGCATCCAGAAGAATGAAAAGTGACGGTATTCAGTCAGCAGCTGATCCCACCTCTCCCTCAGTTCGTCGACTGGCATGAAAACGATCTGTTCGTGAAGATGATATGCAGGTGCCAACTGGATTGTGAGTTCAGTCATGACGCCCATCATGCCGATC
>JANPCS010000183.1:0-2981 GCA_031431065.1 Hyphomicrobiales bacterium
GCATTGTAGAGCGGGAACATCATCACCAACAGATAGGCATAGGAGAGGCCGACATAGAGACCGGTGTTGCTGCCGAGAAAATCGACCGGCCCATCGGTGAGGCCCACTCCCATCAGCATCTGGTTGATGAGGCCTTTGGACGCCAGCAGCAGGCGGAGCGAAAAGGCGCGCAAAATCTCGTTCACCCAATAAGGAACGATCAGCGCCAGCATGACGAGGCGCACCTTCTGGGCGCTGCCGGCCTGGGCCATGTAGTAAGCCAGCGGATAGCAGATGGCGAAGTTCAGCGCCGTCACCGCCACCGAGGCGATGATCGAAAAAGCGAAACCCCACATGTGGGTGAGGTTCCAGGAGCCGTCGGAGGGCTGTACGAAGAAGGATTTGTATTGCTCAAGCGTGAGGAAATCCTCCGGCCCGCCGCGCTTCAGGGGCGGCAAACGCGGATGGAAGCTTTCGACCACCATGTAGAGGTAGGGCAGGGTGACCAGAAACAGCGCCCAGAAAGCGACGAGCAGTATGAAGACGGTGCCCAGCACCGTGCCGTTGCGCTCGAAGAAGCCTTTGTGGGTGGGATCATGGGCGAGCTTTGCCTCGCGATTGGCCATCAACCAGAATATGGCGATGACCACAATGGGAACGAGGAAGACGAGGAAGCGGCTATTCACGGGCCATCGTCCCATCCGGCAAAACGATGGCGTGTGCCGGATCGAAACTCACCGCGGCCAGGCTGCCCTTCACAGGTATTTCAGCACCACCATGACGGCCGATGGTGATGGTGATGTCCTTCTTTGCCGCGCCCTTCAAAAAGACGTGCGTGGCATTGCCCTCGAAGGCGACGTTCAGCACTTCGGTGACGAATGTCGCATCGGCCGCACCCTTGCCGAGTTTCAGGACTTCGGGACGCGCGAAGAGTATGGCCTTATCACCGGCTTTGAGATTTTTTGGATTGCGCCCGCGCAATGGGCCGAATGCCGTTTCGAGGACGGCGCCGGTCGTATCGGCTCTCGTCACCCTGCCGGAGAAGGGATTGTTCTCGCCGACAAACGAGGCGACGAAGGCGGTTTCGGGATCGTCATAGACGGCCTTGCCGCCGGCCACCTGCTGGATGACGCCGTCCGACATGACCGCGATGCGGTCCGACATGGTCAAGGCTTCGCCCTGGTCGTGGGTGATATAAATGAAGGTGATGCCGACGCGCTGCTGAATGGCGCGAAGCTCGTTGCGCATGTGCTGGCGGAGCTTGAGATCAAGCGCCGACAGTGGCTCATCGAGCAGCAGAACCTGCGGCTCAACGGCCAACGCCCGGGCAATGGCAACGCGCTGCTTTTGCCCGCCGGAGAGTTCGCCCACCAGTTTGCCGCCCTGATCCGGCAGGGCAATGAGGTTGAGCAGTTCATCGGCGCGTTTCCGGCGATCAGATTTGGAGATGCCACGCACGCGCAAGCCATAAGTGATGTTGTCGGCCACCGTCATCAGCGGGAAGAGCGCCAGATTCTGGAAGATCAGTGCTGTTGGGCGCTTGTTCGGGCCAATGCCCGCCATGTCCTGACCGCCGATGCGCACGTGGCCTTCGGAGGGGTCGAGAAAGCCCGAGACGGTGCGGAGAATGGTGGTCTTGCCGCAGCCCGATGGTCCGAGGAAGGAGAAGAATTCTCCACCCTTGATCGACAAGTTGGCATTGCTCACCGCGGTGAACTGGCCAAAACGCACTGTCAGACTGTCGAGATCAACGCCCGCGCTCATCCGTTTCCGTCCCCTGCCGTGCGGTGTTTTTGGGTGTGCCGCTTGTTTGAGTTTCCACCGAACTCCGCTGGAGATCAAGTAGAACAAAAAAATGGCCGGGACGAACCCGGCCACGACTAAAACGTGCGCGTGTGGTTGGCCTCAAGCCGACTTGAGCTTGTCGGCGTATTGGCCGCGCAGTTCGCCGAACCACGACGGCTCGGGCGGGCGCTGCCACAGGTTCTTGAGCGAGTCGCCCGGATAGGCTTCCTGGAAATTCTTCTTGGCGGCGTCCGAAAGGAAGGCATCGGCACCCGTCACAACGGGGTTGTAGCCCGAGCCTTCGGCGACGGCGGCAGAGGCTTCCGGCGTCTGGAGATATTCGAGGAAGGCGTAGATCTGATCGACGTTCTTTGCCGCCTTCATCATCGACAATCCGTCGATCCAGGTGATGGCGCCTTCCTTCGGCGCCTGATAGGAGACGGGCTTGCCGTCCTTCTTCAGCGACAGCACCGGACCATCCCAGGTCTGGCCGATCCACACGTCGTTTTCCATGAGGCCTGACTTGGTGTTGTCGGCCGAGTCCCAGAACTGCTTGATCCACGGCTTGTGCTCGATGGCCACGGGAAGAATCTGGTCGTAGATCTTCTTGAAGCTGTCCTGGTCCTTGAAGGCGTCGAGCATGCGGTTGGTCGGCAGCTTGCCGTTGGCGTCCATCCACAGGCCGATGCCGAGGAGCAACGAGTGCGGGCGGCCCTGAACGTGACCCTTGACGCTTTCGTCCCACAGCGAGCCATAGCTCAAGTCGGCGGGATTACCCTTGTAGAGATCGGTGCGCCAGGAAATGGCTTCCGAACCCCAGCAATGCGGCAGGTGATAGAGTCCGCCTTCCCAGGTCCAGATGCTGGTCGAGGCTTCGAGCATCGAGCCCAAGAGATTGCCGGCGTTCTTCACCTTGTTCATGTCGAAAGGTCCCAGCACCGCCAGTTCCTGGAACTGGATGGCGCGGTCGCGAGTCGGCTGGCAGAGATCGAAACCTTCGCCACCGGTGGCCTGGAGCTTGTTGACCTGCTCTTCGTTCTGCGAAAACGGCGTCATGTTGACCTTGATGCCGGAGGCCTTCTCGAAGTTCGGGATGACCGGATCGGGGAATTCGTCCGACCACATCAGCAGGTTCAGTTCGCCCGACGACGACAGGGCATTGCGGGTGTAGAGCGGGCCTGCGAAGCCCACGGCGCCGAGGGCGGCGGCCGACTTCA
>JANPCS010000184.1:0-4696 GCA_031431065.1 Hyphomicrobiales bacterium
GTCTTTAACGCGCTCGGTGCTACCAAGAATACCGGCCAGTTCGAATTTTCCACCCCCAACCCGACGCTGATGGATGCGCTCAGCCAGACCGGCGGCCTCGACAACAACACCTCCAGCACCACCGGTGTCTTCGTCTTCCGCCTGCGTGAACCCAAGGCTTGGCTCGATGCCGACAATCGCTGGCAGGAAGGGGCCGTCATCTTCAAGTTCAATATGTCGAAGCCCGAGATGATGTTCATCGCCCAGGCCTTCGGCATGGGCAACGACGATACGGTCTATGTCACGGTTGCACCCGCGGTCGAATGGCAGAAGCAGTTGCAGCCGATCGCTCTCACCATCAGTACACTGAAGAGCGGTATCAGCCTGGGGAAAAGCATTTCCACCATCGGCAACTAGATTTCCCTTGTTTGGAGGCAGGCCCCATGACCATCGCGGTGTTCGGCAGCATCAACATGGATGTCACCGCCTATATGGAGCGGTTGCCGAAGCCGGGCGAGACGCTGCAAGGCCGCGAGTACAAGCTGGGGCTCGGCGGCAAGGGCGCCAACCAGGCGGTGGCGGCGCGCCGGCTCGGCAGCGACGTGCGCTTCATCTGCCGCCTCGGTAACGATGATTTCGCCAAACCGGCCGAACGCGAACTGGCCTCCCATGGCGTTGACCTGGCGCTGGTCGCCAAAGATGCGCAAGGCGCCACCGGCATTGCCATCATATATGTCGGCGAAGGGGGCGAGAACTGCATCTCGCTCATCGGCGGCAGCAATCTCGGCATGGATGCCAGCGATGTCGAACGCGCCCGGCCGGCACTCGTTGCAACCGATGTGCTGTTGTTGCAGCTCGAGGTGCCGCTGGCGGCCGGATTGGCCGCGGCGGCCATCGTGCGCGCCCATGGCGGCATTGTCATTCTCGATCCGGCGCCGGCGCCCAAGGATGGTCTGTCCACGGACGTTCTCAAGTCCGTCGATATCATTACCCCCAACGAAACCGAGGCCGGGCTCATTCTCGGCTGGCAGCCGAAAAGTCTCGAGGATGGCTTGCGCGCCGCGAAAGAATTGCGGGCACGCGGCGTTGCCACGGCCATCGTCAAGCTGGGAGCGCGCGGCCTCGCCGTTGCGGCCGATGGCGTCGAAACCATTATCCCAGCCTTCAAGGTTATAGCCATTGACACAGTGGCGGCGGGTGACAGTTTCAATGGTGGCCTGGCACATGCGCTGGAGCAGGGCATGCCCATCGCCGCAGCGGCGCGCTATGCCGCCGCCTGCGGGGCGCTCTCGACCACCAGGAAGGGTGCGTCTGCCGCCGCACCGACCAAGGCCGAGGTCGAGGCGTTTCTGGCAAGCGCGTAGATCCTCTCAGATCATCGCCATGCCGCCATTGATGTGCAGCGTCTGGCCGGTGACGTAGCCAGCCTCATCGGACGCGAGATAGAGTACGGCGGCGGCGATGTCATTGGGGCTGCCAAGCCTGCCAGCCGGCACACGGGTGAGGATCGCCTCCTTTTGCTTGCCGGTCAGAACATCGGTCATCGGCGTGGCGATGAAGCCCGGCGCCACGGCGTTGACGGTCACGTTGCGTGACGCCAGTTCCTGGGCCAGCGACTTGGTCAGCCCGATGATGCCGGCTTTCGACGCCACATAATTCGCCTGGCCGGCATTGCCGGTCACTCCCACCACCGAGGTGATGTTGACGATGCGGCCCCAGCGCCTTTTCATCATGCCGCGCATGGCGGCGCGGGCTAGGCGAAATGAGGCCGTCAAGTTGACATCGATCACCGCGTTCCAGTCATCGTCCTTCATGCGCATCGCCAGGCCATCCCTCGTGATGCCGGCGTTGTTGACGAGAATATCGAGCGAGCTCATCGCCGCTTCGGCCGCCGGAACCAGCTTCTCGACATCGGCGGCGTCCGAAAGATTGCAGGTGAGCACATGCACGCGCTCGCCCAACTCGGCTTTCAATTCATCGAGCACCGCGGCGCGGGTGCCTGAAACCGCAACCGTGGCTCCGGACTTGTGCAAGGCTCTGGCGATCGCCGCCCCGATGCCGCCAGTCGCCCCGGTGACGAGTGCCGTCTTGCCTGAAAGGTCGAACATCTTGTCTATCCTTTGATCTGGGCTGCGGCGGCGATGATGTCATCGGGCGTACCGATGGCTGATGCGGTTGCTTCCGGCGCATTCTTCTTCGCCAGTCCGGTCAGCACCTTGCCGGCACCGATTTCATAGAAGCGCGTGACGCCATGTGCTGCCATGTAGCCGACGCAGTCGCGCCAGCGCACCGTGCCGGTGACCTGGGCCACAAGACTGGCGCGGATCGCCGCCGGATCGATCAATGCCGCCGCGCCGACATTGGCGACGACCGGAACCAACGGCGCATGCATGGAGACAGCGGCCAGCGCTACAGCCATCGCTTCCGCCGCCGGTTGCATCAGCTCGCAATGGAAGGGGGCCGAAACGGTGAGCAGGATGGCGCGCTTGGCGCCTTTCGCCTTGGCAATGCCGAGCGCCCGGTCAATCGCCGCCTTGTGGCCGGAGATGACGACCTGCCCGTCGCTGTTGTCGTTGGCCGCCTGGCAGACATCGCCCTGCGCGGCCTCGGCTGCGACCGCCGAAGCGCTGGCGAAATCAAGCCCCAGCAAAGCCGCCATGGCGCCCATGCCGAGCGGCGTGGCGCTCTGCATGGCGAGGCCGCGAGTCTTCAGCAGCTTGGCCGCATCATCAAGCGAAAAGGCTCCGGCTGCGGCCAGCGCCGAATATTCGCCCAGCGAATGCCCGGCCGCGAATTGTGCCGTGTTGGCCACCGTGATGCCATGCTCGGCTTCCAGCACCCGGATCACCGCCATCGACACCGCCATCAAGGCCGGCTGGGCGTTCTCGGTGAGCGTCAATTCGGCCTCGGGGCCTTCCCACATCAGACGAGACAGGTTCTGGCCCAGCGCCGCATCGACTTGCCCGAACACGTCCCGCGCCGCAGCGAAATTCTCCGCCATGGCCTTGCCCATGCCAACAGCCTGGCTGCCCTGACCCGGAAACACGAAAGCAATTGTCATTCGAACTCCGTTGTTCAGCTTGTCTTCCCCGGGCTTGTCCCGGGGCCCCATTTGGCCGCATGGTCGGGTGCTTGAGCTTGCGGATCAATGGGTCACCGGAATAAATCCGGTGATGACATAAGTTTATCGATTCAGCGCACGAAACATGGACGCCCGCCAGAGTCAAGAAGTAAGCTGCGGCACAGCCTTATCGATTTCTTCAGGCATCTAGGGGATAAACCCTCAAAAGATGAGGGAGCATTTTTGATGGAGATGCGGCCAAGTTTTGTTCTTTCGCAGCTCGCGAGACTAGTTGTCGCCGAGACCAATGCGCGCGATGTCGTTCTGGGCAGCGAGTATTTCTATCGATCCGTGCCGCTGGCCCTTATCGATGCGGTTTACTCAATTGGTGTCAAGTACAGTTCGACCAGGAATACTGTTGCGCGTTTTTGTGCAAGTCAGCACCCGGTCTGGGAAATCGACCGGCGGAAAGGCGGCGTTGAACATACGATACAAGATTTTCTCCACCTCGTAGCGAACAGACCCTCCGAGGAACTGGCGCGATATGTCTATGGCAACCGCCAGCGGACGTCGGCGCGCAATGGTATTCTCAAGGCCGAGGCTGTCACCCGGTGCGCTCAAATTCTGGCTAGGCACGGCGTGAACCGCTTTACGGACGTCGGCCGCCTCTATGGATCTCCAGCCCTCGAAGCGGAATTTCGCAATGTTCCTGGACAGAGGTCTGGGCTTTCTTTCGACTATCTCAAGATGCTGTGTGGTGATGAGAATAGCATTAAGCACGACCGCCACATCGAGACTTTCATGCGTCGGCACGGAATTTCCTCTCTTGATGAACTGAAAGCCGTCGCTCGTGAACTTGAAATTAGCCCAAGGGAACTTGATCATGCTATTTGGCAGGTGATGAGCAACTCGGCTGGTTGACGCGCTTGCTGCGGCTGATTTCAGAGGCTAATCAGTCATCATGTTTACCGAAGCTGAATTCGAAACCGCGCAACGCATCGTCTATGCGGCGATGCCGCCCACCCCGCAATATGCCTGGCCGCTGCTCAAGGACGCGATCGGCGCCGAGGTCTGGGTGAAGCACGAGAACCATACGCCGACCGGCGCCTTCAAGCTGCGCGGCGGGCTGGTGCATATGCAGATGCGCAAAGACCGGGGCGAGACCAACGGCGTCATCACCGCGACGCGCGGTAATCATGGCCAATCCATACCCTTTGCCGCGAAGCGCGTGGGCATTGCCGCAACCATTGTCTGTCCGGTTGGTAATTCGCCGGAAAAGAACGCGGCGATGCGGGCGCTTGGCGCCGAGCTGATCGAAACCGGCCATGATTTCGATGCGGCACGCCTGGCGGCCATGGACATCGCGGCCGAACGCAATCTCGATTTCATCGCCTCCTTCGGCAAGGAGCTGGTGATGGGGGTTTCGACCTATGCCCATGAATTGTTCCGTGCCGCAGGCGAACTCGATGCCGTCTATGTGCCGATCGGCATGGGTTCGGGCATCTGCGGCACCATCGCATCGCGCGACATGCTGGGTTTGAAGACGAAAGTCATCGGTGTCGTCGCCGAAAATGCCAATTGCTATGCGCTGTCATGGGCGGCGGGGCGGCCCATTGCCACCAACGAGGGCAACAGCTTTGCCGATGGCATGGCGGT
>JANPCS010000185.1:0-6277 GCA_031431065.1 Hyphomicrobiales bacterium
GTCGAAGATGAAGTTGCCGCCCGAATAGGTGGCGACCAGCTTTACCCCCGAGGCATCGAGAACGCGACGCAGGTCGCCTTCGCGGCCCTCGTAGTCGAGCAGATTGCCGTCGAACAACTCGGTGCCGGTATAGCCCACAGCACCGATCTCGCGAATCGCCCGTTCCATGTCGCCGAAGGTGCGATAGGTGAGTTGGGTGATCGAGGTGACGCCAACGGCGTTTCCGCCAAGGTCGCCCCAGCAGTTGGCGTGATAGGCTTTCTTCCAGGCCATGTTCGCGTCTCCGTTGGCGGCGCGGGGCCGCGTGTCAGGCAAGGCTTCCCCGTCCGGCCGCCAGCAATTGCCGCCGTCAGGTAGCGGGGGAGATCACTCCCCCGCCGGGAATCGCAGTGCGGTTATTTGAAGAACTTGATGTACTCGGCGGCGAGCTGCTCTGGGCATTCCTCGGCGAGCTGATGACCATGCGGCAGGATCACGCCCTTCACGTTCTCAGCCACTTCCCGCATTTGCCGCTCATTGTCCTGGGCGATGAAGTACTGGCTGCCGACGGCGAGTACCGGCATCTTTAGTTTCTTCTTGGCCGATTCCTTGTTCTGCCGGCCGCTTTCGAGAGTGGCGCGGTAGATGTTGAAGCAGCAGCGCAGGCCGCCTGGCGAGGAATAGCAACGGATGTATTCGTTGAGGTTGTCCTCGCTGATCGCTGTCGGATCATGGCACTCGTGCTTGATGAAGTAGGTGAAATACTCGCGCTCTTTGCCGGTGATGAGCAGTTCAGGAAAATCCGGCACGTTGTAGAAGTTGATGTGCCAGAGCCAGACGTAGGTGCTAACATTCTGCTCGGTCAGGAACGAATAATCCTCAAGCCCGTAGCCCGGCAGTATCATCTCCTGATAGACGAGCTTCTGCACCCGGTCGGGATGGTTTGCGGCGAGCTGGTAGGCGGTAGACGCACCCCAGTCTTCGCCGACGAGATTGAACTTCTCGTAGCCGAGATGGGTGGCAAGGTCGGCGATGTCCTCGCCCATGTTTTTCATGTCGTAGCCCACCACCGGGTGTTCAGAGTCACCGAGGCCACGCAGGTCGGGCGCGATCACCGTGAAATGCGGTGTCAACAGCGGAATGACATGGCGCCAGTGATAGTGCGTCTTAGGCACACCGTGCAGCAGGAACAGGGGTTCGCCCTGTCCGGCCTTCACATAGTGTAGTCTGACGCCGTTGACCTTGGCGCGGCCATGCTCAACGGGCTTTCCATTGTGATCGACAATTGGTGCGGGCATTGCAGTGTCTCCTGCGGATGGTCGGTTACTTGCAGATCGGGTTGGATTTGCAGGCGGCGGCGAGGTCGACCGGCACCGGCAGGTGGAACACCGTATCCCAAGCCTCAAGAACATTGTTCTGGATGACCGGCACGGCGCCGTAGGCGAGGTACTGCGGGAGCTCCTTGCCAAGCAGGCTCTTCATGGCCGCATTGGCTTCGGTGACGCCCTGGTCGTAGGGTGTCTGTGAGGCAAGGCCCTTGATCATGCTGCCTTTGGCCAGTTCGATCGCTACGTCGCCCTCGAGGTTAATGGTGACGCTCGGAATGTCCTTGCCCTGTGCGCGGGCGGCGGCGGCGGCATCAAGGCCAGGACCCGACCACTCGGTGAACAGGCCGGCGATGTTGGGATTGGCGGTGAGAAAGCTCTCGGTCACCTTGCCAGCGTCGCTCGGATTAAGAAACGGCGCTTCCTTGAGTACCACGTCGGGACGGTTCTTGGCCATCCAGTCCTTGAAACCGCGGGTGCGCTCGTTGGTGACGTAGAAGGAAATGCCAAACCAAACGATGCCTACCTCGGCATTCTTCGGTAAATACTTGTCTAGGATGGCGGCGGTCTCGGCACCCAAGCCCTGGCTGTCGGAGGAAACGACGGTAACGTAGTCCTCGCCATGCTTCAGGCCCTGCGGAACGTTATCCATCATCACCAGCTTGATGCCGGCCCGCTGGATTTTTTTGTAGGAAGCTGCCGTCGCTACGTCGTCGACCGGGATCGAGATGATGGCGTCGGGCTTCAGCTGGATCATGTCGTCGATCTGGCCGATCTGCTTTTCCACCGTGAAGTCGGGATTGGTCACGCTGATCACTTTGGCCCCGCAGCGCGCCGCACCATCGGTCACGCCGCGCACCTGCTCGGTCGACCACTGGATGTTCATCGTCTGCATGACAATGCCGATCTTGAAACCCTTGGCCTGGGCTGCGGCGCATTCTTCGTCGCTAAGCCAGACGAGCTTGGGATCCGAAGCCGTATCGCCCGACTGGCTCGAGCTGATGATCTTTGGCGGTGAGAAGCTTTTGGCGTCGATGCCGGCGGTGGGGTCGTCGGCGAATGCCGCGGTCGCACCGAAGAACGCGAAAGCCGCAATCGTGGCGAATGCAGTGCCGGAAAGCCATTTGGTCGTCATATCGTCCTCCCATTGTTCATTCTTCGTTGGTCACAACTAAAGCTGAATTTCAACATAAGTCAAACTATTTTCGTCAATTATTTGCTTAACATATGCAAAAGATTGTTTCGCTGATGCAAAAGACTGTTGAATTAGCTTGTCAATTTGGTGGCTTTAGGAGAAAAGAAAAATGGGTGGCGCCGATTGGCCGACGGGCGGAATCGGCGCCATCGCCACTGGACGGTGGTGATTCAACTTGAGGGTGTGATGATCTTCAATAAGGAGATGGCCGGACGAGCGTCACCGGAGATGGCCCGCCTCAACGGCCAGTCCGGCCTGCGGATCGACGCCGAAAATATCGATCTCGCCCTGATTCTGAATCTCATCCGCAGCGGCGAGGTCACCACCCGCCAGGAAATCGAGCGCCGGTCGGGCCTCGGCCGTGCCATCGTCACTGATCGCGTCGCCACGCTCATGGGGCTGCGCCTCATAGAGGAAGGCGACATCGGCCCCTCGTCCGGCGGCCGGGCACCGCGATTCGTACGTTTCCGCAAAGATGCGAGCCTCATTCTGCTCGCGGTCATCGATTCGTCGACCATTGGTGTCGGCTGCGCCGACCTGTCGGGCCATCTGCTCGCCGAGCATTATGAGGCGGCCAACGCCGACGAAGGTCCTGCCCCAATCCTCAAACGCCTGTTCACCCTGTTCGACTGGCTCCTGGAAACACATCAGGAAAACCGTGAGATTTGGGGCATCGGCCTGGCCGTCGCCGCCCCAGTCGAAACTGTCGATGAATCTCCCTTCGCCTCACCGCGTATCCACACCATGCCGGGCTGGGAGGACTACCCGCTCGTCGAATATCTGGCCGACAGATATGGCGCCGGAGTATGGGTCCGTAGCAGCGTGCAGATGATGACCCTCGGCGAGCTTCGCGCCGGCAGCGGCGTCGGTTTGCGCAATATGATCTTCATCGATATTGGACGCGAGATTTCGGCCGGCATCATCTCCGACGGCCAGCTTCACACCGGAGCCCAGGGCGCCGCCGGCATGATCGGCCATTTTGCCCTGGGCGAGGAAAGCCAAGCCGTTTGCCGCTGTGGCAATACCGGCTGCCTCGAAACCGTCGCCGGGGCGGAAGTGATCGTGTGCGCTGCCCGGAACGGCGCTCAGGAAGGACGTAGCCGCCTCCTCGCCGAAACCCTCGCCACTTCGGACGAAATCACCACTGCCGACATCGGAGTCGCGGCCCAGCGCGGCGATGCCTTCAGCGCCGAACTCTTGGCACGCTGCGGCCGCCTGATCGGCAGTGCACTGGCCGCGCTAACCAATGCTTTCAATCCGTCGCTGCTAGTTCTCTCAGGCAGCCTCACCCAGACGAGCGATATCCTGTTCTCGGCCATCCGCGAAGCCATCTACCGCCGTTCGCACCCGCTGGTCACCCGCGACCTTCGGATCGTCCGCTCTCAGATGGGCACTTCATCTGCCCTTACCGGGGCCGCTATGGTGGTCGTCGATAACCTGTTTGCCACGGTACCGCTGAGCTTCTGGGTAGCCCACGGCTCACCTCTCAGGAGTCCCGACATGGCCAGCCAGATCGCCAGCGCCCGGCACACCATCTCCGCACGAGGGCCGAGACCTCGGCCGCCGGACACAGCCACTACTCCGCCCGCGCACCCAAAACCATAACGATGCATAGGGGAGAAACAACGGGAGGAACGTCAACCATGCCGATCAAGGGACTAGGGCCACATGGCGAACGAGCTTCGATGCTCCTGCAACTCGAACTGTCGGAGAGCGAAGTGCGCGGCCTTCGCAACACGCAGAATACCGCCGCCATCGTGCTACACACCACCGGCAGCGACTGGTCGAAGCAGCAGATCGCCGGCATCGTCCGCACCCTCGGCCGCTATTCCACCGCCGTCATCGAGGTGGTCGACTGCGAGTTCAGCTATGGCGCGCAGAATGCCGCGCTCGAGCGGCTGGCCCGCGACCCGCCCTCGGTGGTCATCAGCATTCCCATTGGTAACACGGCGGTCGCCGCCTCGCACCGCGCCGTCGCCCGCGCCGGGGCGCGTCTCATACTGCTCGACAATGCGCCCACAGGACTCCTCCCCGGAACCGACTACGCCAGTGTCGTCTCGGCCGACAATTTCGGCCTCGGCCAGATCGCGGCAGAGACGCTGTCTCCCTATCTGTCAACCGACAGTTCGGCCGGCATCTTATCCTACGGCGTCGACTTCTTCGTCACGCACCAGCGCGAGATCGCCTTTCGCAAGTGGATGGCTGAAATGCGCCCCGACATCGTGCTGCGCACCGCCCGCTTTACGGACGTCAATCTCGTCGCCCCGACCGTCGACGGATTCCTCGCCGTCAACCCGACGGTCGCCGGCCTGTTCGCGGTGTGGGATGCGCCCGCTATCCAGGCGGTTGCCGCCATGCGGTCGCGCGGGCGATGGTTGCCCGTCACTACCGTCGATCTCGGCAACGAGGCGGTTATCGAAATGGCCAGCGGCGGCATGATCAAGGGCATCGGCGCGCAACAGCCCTATGACCAAGGCGTCGCCGCGGCAATGGCCGCGCTGCAGGCGCTGGTCGGGCGCGATCCCCCCACTTGGGTGGCGCTTCCCGGCATCAAAGTCACGCGCGACAATGTGGTGGAGGCCTACCAGTCCATCTGGCACGCACCAGCGCCGCGCTCCCTTCTGTCGGAACTGAAGAAGTCGAAGGAAAAATAGCGGGGGGCGCCCGTTCCCTTCCTCTCGACGCTCCAGCAAAATCCGCGTTTTCGCGCGGATCCGGCTACCCGTCCAACGCAATCGTAACAATCAGAACTGTCACTTCGTGGCCATCATTATACCAATCGTCATAATACCAATCGTCATAAGTTATGACACTTTGGCCCAATGACGGGAAGTGAGAGAGACGATGCGGTCTGGCGTTTCCATGAGATCGTTCCATGCTTGGCAGCAAGCTTGGACGATGGCGTCGTAGGTTTCATAGATATGGATGGCGAGTTTGTTCTTTCGCAGATACTCCGAGACGTTTTCGGCGGGGTTGACTTCGGGGGCGAAGGGCGGCTGGGTTATGAGGGAGAGATTGGCTGGCGTGACGAGGGCCTTGCTGCGATGCCAGCCGGCGCCATCGAGGACGATGACGCCGTGGGCGCCGGGTGTGATGCGGGCGGCGATCACGGCGAGATGCTCGTTCATCGCCTCGGTGCCGGCAAAGGGCATGACAATGGCGGCGCCTGTGGCGCGGGCCGGGCAGACGGCGCCGAACAGATAGGCCCACTTGTAGCGGGTCTCCTGGGGCTTGCGCGGGCGTGAACCTTTGCGGGCCCAGATGCGGGTGAGTGTACATTTCTGGCCGACCCGGGCTTCGTCTTGAAACCAGACTTCGAGCGGCAGCGCCGCTGTCACCGTCGCGGCAGAGTTTTTTTAAAAGCTTCCTGGGCGGCTTCATAGGCATCTGGATGCTGCGGGCGCACACTGAGCCTGACGAACCGGCGTTGTCCGAGAATGCGCCCGATCGAACGCTCCGAAAGCGTCACGCCGAACCGCTCTTGCGCAACCGCCTTGTCAGCGGCGATGTCGGGGCCTTGATCCACCAGCCGGTCAAGCGACTTCAGATGGTCTCCCGAAAGGCGCGGCGTCCGGCCTGGCTTCGGGCGGTCTTTCAAACCATCAAGACCCTTGGCATTGTAGCGGATCACCCAATCCCTGAGGGTTTGACGCTGGGCGCCGGCAGCCCGTGCCGCCGCGTCCCGGGAGCCGCCTTCGAGAACCAGCGCAATCGCCAATATCCGCCGCGCCTGATCGGCGTCAACCGCCAACCGCGCCCGGCGGCGCAACTCAGCTAC
>JANPCS010000186.1:0-16825 GCA_031431065.1 Hyphomicrobiales bacterium
CTCCACAGCTTGCCATCATATGGGAGGGCTTGGAGCTGATTGGCAAGAAGGAGTTCTGAGAATGAATATCGCGCGCACCGGGCTGCTGATGGCGGCACTGATGGGCCTGTTTTTGGCGGTGGGCTATCTGCTCGGGCGCGAGCAGGGCATGCTGATCGCCTTTGTCATTGCTGCCGGCATGAATGTGTTTGCCTACTGGAACGCCGACAAGATGGTTCTGAGGATGCACGGCGCGCGTCAGATCGACCGCGCGGCAGCGCCTGAGTTCTATGACTTGGTGGAAGACCTTGCCCGGCGCGGCAACCTGCCGATGCCGAAGGTCTATATCATGGACAACCCCCAACCCAACGCCTTCGCCACCGGCCGCAACCCCGAGAATGCCGCCGTCGCCGCCACCACCGGATTGCTGCAGTTCCTGTCACAAGACGAGATCGCCGGGGTCATGGCACATGAGCTGTCTCACATCAGGAATCGTGACACGTTGGTTATGACCATGACCGCGACGATTGCCGGTGCCATCTCGATGCTCGCCAATTTCGGCATGTTCTTCGGCAGTAGCCGTGACCGCAACAATCCTTTGGGTTTTATCGGCGTCATCCTCATGGTCCTCCTGGCACCGATGGCCGCCATGTTGGTGCAGATGGCAATCAGCCGCACACGCGAGTATGGCGCCGATCGTGGGGGTGCTGAAATCTCCGGCCAACCACTAGCATTGGCTTCGGCTTTGGCGAAGATTTCGGATGCCGCGCACCAGATCGAAAACCGGTCCGCCGAGAAAAACCCTGCCACGGCTCACATGTTCATTATCAATCCTCTGTCAGGTCAGCGCATGGACAATCTGTTTTCAACCCATCCCGATACCTTGAATCGTATAGAATCACTGCGCCACATTGCCCAGGAGATGGGAATTGTTGCGCCGGCCGCTGGATCCTGGAGCGAGCCGTCCCCGAAGCCCGCTGGTCCGTGGGGATGAAGTCTGAGGCGCGGGCGGACACTGGAATCGTTGCACGCCAAGTCGCGGTCCGGATTTACCGTGCGGTGCTGGATGAGCGCCGCACACTCGATGACCTGTTCGAACACGACGATGCGGTGAAGCAACTGGAAATACGCGACAGGGCATTCCTGAACAATCTCCTGCGCACGGTGTTCCGGCACATGGGCGAGATTGAGCAGGTCAAGTCCAAGCACCTCGCCAAACCGTTGCCACGAAAGTCTGGCTCGGCGGGCGACATCCTGACACTGGCCATTGCCCAACTGCTCTTTCTTGATACGCCACCACATGCGGCCATCGATTCCGCCGTCCGCATGGCCAAGGTCGACCGCAACGCCACGCATTTCTCGGGCCTGATCAACGCCGTGCTGCGCAAAGTCGCCGCAACCAGCAGAGAGGACCTCAAGGGTCTAAACACCGGCCAGGTCAATACACCTGCCTGGCTGTGGGAGAGGTGGCGCAATGCCTACAGCGCGGACCTCGCCGAAACAATCGCACGAAGTCATGCGCTTGAGCCTGCCCTGGACATTGCGGTCAAGTCGGATGCCGCTGGTTGGGCTGAAACGCTAGGCGGCACACTTCTGCCGACCGGTCAGATCCGGCTGCTCGCTCATCGGGGGCTAGTAACGGCACTGCAGGGCTTTGAGTCCGGTGAATGGTGGGTTCAAGATGCGGCCGCCGGCTTGCCCGTCTTGCTTCTCGGCGATTTGCGCGGCAAAACGGCACTGGACCTGTGCGCCGCACCGGGCGGCAAGACGATGCAATTGGCTGCCGCTGGAGCACGGGTGACGGCAGTAGATCATTCGTCCGTCCGGTTGAAGAGGCTGCATGAGAATTTGGACAGAACGCGGTTGACTGCAACCGTGATCGAATCTGACGTTTTGTCGCTTGCTATGGCCGATCGTTTCGATGCCGTATTGCTGGACGCTCCGTGTTCGGCAACGGGCACAATCAGGCGTCACCCCGAACTTCCCTACATCCGGCAGCCCTCCCAGATGACCGAACTCTGCGCGACGCAGCGCATGATGCTGGCTGAAGCGGCGGACCGTGTCAAACCGGGTGGCAGTCTCGTCTATTGTACCTGTTCGCTAGAACCCGAAGAGGGTGAAAAGCAGATATCCTGGTTTCGGGCAGCCTACCCCAACTTCAAGCTGGTTGAACCAGGTCCGGCAATACCCCGAAACTTGGTATCGAACTCGGGATGGCTGCGATTGCACCCGGCGATGACGATCGGCGAATGTGCCGGCCTTGATGGTTTCTTCATAGCGCGACTGGACCGAGCAAGTTGAGACTTGTCCGGGCGCGCTGTCATGCTATGCGGGGCACTTTCCACGACAATTGTGAGCTGTCATCATGTCACATCCGATCCGCCGCGCCCTGCTCTCCGTCTCCGACAAGTCAGGTCTCGTCGTGTTTGCCAGCAGACTTTCGGCAATGGGCGTGGAGCTGGTATCGACGGGCGGAACGTCAAAGACGCTCGCTGCTGCCGGCCTGCCGGTCACCGATGTTTCTACCGTCACCGATTTTCCGGAGATCATGGATGGCCGGGTGAAGACACTGCATCCCAAGATCCACGGCGGCCTGTTGGCTGTGCGCAACAATGCATTGCATCAGGAAGCCTTGCACCAACAGGCAATCACCCCCTTCGAACTGCTGGTCGTCAATCTCTATCCCTTCGAAGCCACTGTGGCGCGCGGCGCATCGTGGGATGAGACAGTCGAAAACATCGACGTCGGCGGACCTGCCATGATCCGCGCTGCCGCCAAGAATCTTGATGATCTGACGGTGGTTATCGACCCCGCCGACTATGATGCAGTTCTGGCGGAGATCACAACGCAAGGTGGGCGCACCACGGATGCGCTACGCCGCCGCCTCGCCGCCAAGGCATTTTCCAGAACCGCAAGCTACGATGCTGCGATCAGCCGCTGGTTCGCCGGGCAGCTGAATGAACCGTTTGGTGATTTCTTTGCAATCGGCGGCGAGCGCTTGCGGGAATTGCGTTATGGCGAAAATCCACACCAGAAGGCAGCTCTTTATGCAGCGCCCGGCAATCGTCAGGGTGTGACGGCTGCCCTTCAGGTGCAGGGCAAGGAACTGTCCTACAACAACATCAACGACACTGATGCGGCACTTGAGTGCCTGAACGAATTTTCGGGTCAGGAGCAGGCGGCCTGTGTCATCGTCAAGCATGCAAACCCATGCGGTGTGGCGATGGGCGCGACCGTGCTCGATGCCTATCGCAAGGCGCTGAGTTGCGATCCGGTCAGTGCCTTTGGCGGCATCATCGCCATCAACCGCAATCTCGACGCCGAAACGGCGCGTGAGATCACCGCACTCTTCACCGAAGTGATCGTCGCGCCGTCCGCTGACGATGGCGCGCTTGAAATTGTGACTAAGAAGAAAAACCTACGCTTGCTGCTGCTCGATGAAGCTCATCTCGCATCTGACGGTCTCTCGATAAAGTCCGTGGGCGGAGGACTTCTGGTGCAGACGCGGGACATCGCAAGCGTCGACGGCATGGTCCTCGATGTGGTGTCAAGGCGGCAGCCGTCAGCCCGGGAACTGGCCGATCTGCGTTTCGCCTTCAGGGTTGCCAAGCATGTGAAATCGAACGCCATCGTTTACGCCAAAGATGGCATGACTGTCGGCATCGGTGCCGGTCAGATGTCGCGGGTTGATTCCGCCCGGATTGCCGTGCGGAAAAGCCAGGATGCTGCATTGGCCAGAGGTCTGCCGCAACCGGCAGCAAAGGGATCGGTCGTGGCGTCCGATGCCTTTTTTCCCTTTGCTGACGGTCTACTGCAGGCCGCCGAGGCGGGCGCAACAGCGGTCATTCAACCCGGCGGCTCGATCAAGGACGCGGAGGTCATCAGGGCCGCGGATGACGCAGGGCTGGCGATGGTATTCACTGGAGTTCGGCACTTCCGCCATTGAAGGCGGAGCCTGTCAATTGCCCTTGAGCCGCTGGCAAATGTCTTCCAATTGATCCAACGTCTTGTAGCTGATCACTAAAGTTCCCCCGGCCTCACCCTTGTGGGCGATCTCGACCTTGAGCCCTAGCGACTCCGTCAGGGTTTTTTCGAGAGCCTTGGTGTCGGCATCCTTCTGTGTATTGGGCGTTGGTCTCCTGCCGGGAATTGCATCGCGAGCCAGGCCCTCGGCCTCGCGAACCGAAAGCCGGAGCTTGATGATCTGATCGGCCAGTTCCGCAGGCGAATCGGTTGCGACCAGGGCTCTGGCATGGCCAGCTGTGAGGTTTCCCTGTTCGATCTGCGAACGAACCGATTCCGGGAGCGTGAGAAGCCGCAGTGTATTGGAAATGTGGCTGCGGCTCTTGCCAACCGAGTCCGCCAGTTGCAGCTGCGTATAATTGAATTGTTCGAGCAGCATGCCATAGGCCCGCGCCTCTTCAAGCGGATTGAGATCGCTGCGCTGGATGTTCTCGATCAGTGCGATCTCGAGGGCTTCGCCGTCATTGAGCTCGCGGATGAGCACCGGCACATCATGGACGCCAGCCCGCTGCGCGGCACGCCAACGCCGTTCGCCTGCAACAATCTCATACTCGCCGCCGGTCAGTGGGCGGACGACAATCGGCTGGAGCAGCCCCTTGTCGCGAATGGACTTGGCAAGATCGTCCAAGTCGGCATCGGCAAAAAACTTACGGGGATTGTTTGGACTGGCCCGCATGAGCTCGATCGGCATATGGCGCAGCGTCCGGACATCCTGGATCACAGCATCTTCGCTGGTATCATCACCGATCAGTGCGGCCAGCCCGCGGCCCAGGCGTTTTTTCGGAGCCTGCATCATGTTCATGTCTCACTCATCTTTCAGCCCTACCGGGCTCTCAATGAAATTTCGGATACGAATCGATCATGCCGCGCGCAGTTCGCGCTCGCGACGAATGACTTCTGAAGCCAGCCGGATATAGGCCTGCGAGCCAACGCAGGTATTGTCGTAAAGCAAAACCGGTTTGCCATGTGATGGTGCTTCGGAAATGCGGACATTGCGGGGGATAATGGTCTGATAGACCTTGTCACCGAGTACGCTGCGCACATCTTCAGCAACTTGCTCCGACAAATTGTTCCGCCGGTCAAACATGGTCAGGACGACACCTTGGATCGTCAGTTTCGGATTGAGGCTATTCTTCACCCGTTCGACTGTCTTGATGAGTTGGCTCAATCCTTCGAGCGCGAAAAACTCGCATTGCAGCGGTACCAGGATGGCATCCGCAGCTGACAGGGAGTTGATGGTCAGAAGATTGAGAGACGGCGGGCAATCGACCAGCACATAACTGTAGGCCCGCCTGGAATTGCCGCTTTTGTGCAGGGCCGTTATGGCATCAGCGAGGCGGTAGGTCTTGCGATCGACGCTCGATAGTTCGATTTCGGCACCGAGCAAATCCATGGTCGAAGGCGCGCAGTGCAGGCGCGGGATGCCTGACTCGACAATGACATCGCCAAGCGTCGCCTCACCCATGAGAACATGATAGGTCGAGCGCTGGTGCGGCCGGCGGGCAATGCCCAATCCGGTGCTGGCATTTCCTTGTGGATCAAGATCGACGATCAAAACCGTTTCCCCGACCGCCGCCAGTGCTGTTCCGAGATTGATCGCCGTCGTCGTTTTGCCGACGCCACCTTTTTGATTGGCAATGGCAAGGATGCGAGGCTTGGTTGTTCCGGCAGCGGCACTACTGAACACTTCAGACACGGATAGCCTCTTTCACGTCGAGGATGACACCGCGCGAATCAACCGCGCTTTGATGCTTCGACAGTATGAGTGTCCAATATTTGGTGGCCTCGGTCAATTCAAGGTCCACATCTTGTCCCTTGTGGAAAAGGCCGATGGCGCCGGATTTCAGGAACGGCTCGGAATAATCCAGCAAGAGCGGCAGCGGCGCCAGCGCCCGCGCCAAGACGCACTGCACTTTGGGGAGATTGGTTTCGGATTTAAGACTTTCAAGCCGAACAGTGTGAACGTAAGCCTTTGCACCGGTGAGACGGATTGCCTCGCGCAGAAACGCTGACTTCTTGGAGTTGCTTTCATAGAGATGCACTTCCAAATTCGCAGCAATGGCAACGGCCAGTCCCGGGATGCCGGCTCCCGATCCGAGTTCGGCAATGGCCGCAGTACCTGGGGCCAGCAAGGGCAGGAGCTGGAGCGAATCGTGAATATGGCGCTCCCAAACAGCTTCAATCGTCGCAGGCCCAATCAAGTTGACCCGTTGCTGCCAGCGCAGGAGGAGATCGACATACTTCCGAAGCCGAGACAGTGATTCACGTGAAACATAGTAGCGCGCGGCGAGCTCTTCAGCGCGGTCTTCAGGAAGCTTCATGCCGCAGTCTGGCGGTCACGGCGCCTGAGATGACCGAGAACAACCGCAAGGGCCGCGGGCGTCATCCCGTCAATTCGTGACGCCTGGCCAAGCGTTGAGGGACGGACCCGCGATAACTTCTGCCTGACTTCGGCGGAGAGACTCGGCATGCTACCGTAGTCGAGGTTTTCAGGGAGCGTCATTTGTTCTTCTTTCTTCATCGCCGCGATATCGGATTCCTGGCGGCCGATGTAACCGGCATAAAGCGCCTCAGCTTCAAGAGCTTCGACAACATCTGGCGAGAGAGCCGCGAGTTCAGGCCAGATCCGGAGCACACCTTGCCAGCCGATTGCCGGCACCGCCATCAGTTCGAGTACATTCCGCCGCAGGCCATCTTGATTGACCTTGAATCCCAGCTTGTGAACATCCGAGGACGTGAGGCTCAGGCCGCGGGCCAGCGCCAAACCCTCCCGCAATCGTTTCGCACGAGTCCCAAATGCCCGGTCCCTTGAACTTCCGACAATCCCCAGCGACAAGCCAAGCGGCGTCAGGCGCAAATCGGCATTGTCCGCCCTCAACGACAACCGGTACTCAGCTCGCGATGTGAACATCCGGTAGGGCTCGGAAACACCTTTGGTGACCAGGTCGTCGATCATCACGCCGATATAAGACTGCGAGCGGTCGAGGATTACCGGCGCACCTCCCCCGGCCAGTCGCGCTGCGTTGAGGCCCGCCACCAAGCCTTGCGCAGCCGCCTCTTCATAGCCGGTCGTACCATTGATCTGACCGGCCAGGAAGAGACCGGGGAGTTGTTTGACTTGGAGTCCCAATGTCAATTCGCGCGGATCGACATAGTCATACTCGATGGCATATCCCCACCGCTTGACCGCAACGGCTTCAAGACCCGGAATCGAGTGGATGAATGCGTCCTGAACGTCTTCCGGCAGGGACGTCGATATACCATTGGGATAGACGGTGTCGTCATCGAGGCCCTCCGGTTCGAGGAAAATCTGATGCGACGGCTTATCGCCAAAGCGGGTGACTTTGTCTTCGATTGACGGACAATAGCGCGGCCCCACGCCCTCGATCTGTCCGGAATACAACGGCGAGCGGTGAATGTTGTCGCGAATGAGCTGGTGACCGGCACGCGTCGTGTGGGTGATGTGGCAAGAAACCTGTGGTGTATCGATTGTCTGCGTCAAGAATGAGAACGGGATTGGGTTGTCATCGCCTTTCTGTTCCTCGAGGCGATCCCAGACAATGGTACGGCCGTCAAGGCGCGCAGGCGTCCCAGTCTTGAGGCGGCCGAGTTGCAGGCCCAGCGACGTCAATTGTGCCGAAAAGCCCCGCGCTGGAGGTTCACCGTGGCGGCCGGCGGGAATCCGCTTCTCGCCAATGTGAATGAGGCCATTGAGGAACGTCCCTGTCGTAAGAACGACTGACCCACACAGGAACTTGCGTCCATCTTCGCAGACCACCCCAGCAATTCGTCCATGTTCGATCAGAAAGCCAGAGGCCGCAGCCTCGACCACGGTCAGGCCTGACTGTTCACCAATCGCCACCTGCATCGCCTGGCGATAAAGCTTCCTGTCAGCCTGGGCACGGGGACCACGAACAGCCGGACCCTTCGAGCGGTTAAGGAGACGAAACTGAATTCCAGCGCAGTCGGCAACGCGGCCCATGAGTCCGTCAAGCGCATCGATCTCACGCACGAGATGACCCTTGCCGATACCGCCAATGGCGGGATTGCAAGACATCTCGCCAATGGTCGAGGCCTTGTGAGTCAATAGTACCGTTGTGGCACCAAGACGCGCGGCGGCCGCAGCGGCTTCAGTTCCGGCATGACCGCCGCCGATTACGATGACATCCAATCTATTTTGCATAGAGCCTATGTAGTGGAACTTCGGCCCGAGGTCAAAAACACTGCCAACGTTTCACGTGAAACAGTTACCCACCAGCGCGCACTCACTTCCCAATGCAAAAGCGGCTGAAAATCACGCCAAGCCATTCCTCGACATCTACGCGTCCGGTAAGCCGGCCCACCGCGTCAGCGGCACGCCTGACGTCTTCTGCCCTGAGCTCCAACGACCCCAAATCATGCGTTTGAGATTTCTTGAGCGATTCAATCGCCTCCAACGTCACTAATCTTTGCCGCTCCGAGACAACAACCGGGTTTTCTTCGTCGATAAATCGCTGGCGCGTCAAATCTGTCAGTAGGCGGAGAAAGACCTCCAAGCCCTCGCCCGTTGTAGCCGAAAGCGAGATGTGGGGCCGAATCGAATTTTCGTTACGGACAAGATTCGATTTTGACTCAATGACATCGCACTTGTTTCTCACCAGAATGTCTGGAGTGGCTGTCCGGTCATACTCTTCGCTACCAGGAACGTCGGGAGCGGATACCCAGACCACTACGTGTGCCTCCGCTAATTTCACCCAGCTGCGGCGAATACCCTCCGCCTCCACCACATCCAAAACCTGGTCGCGCAACCCTGCGGTATCGGTCAGGATGATCGGAAAGCCAGCGAGATCCAGGACGACTTCAATTGCATCGCGCGTTGTCCCTGGGAGTGCCGAGACAATCGCAACATCCCGCTGCACCAGAGCGTTGAGCAGGCTCGACTTACCCGTATTCGGCAATCCGGCCAACACCACTCTCACACCGTCGCGAATGGCCGAAGCCAAGGAAACCCGCGACACCGCCCGCTCCATTGCCGACAGCAGCAAATGAGTACAGCTGTCAATTCCCAGTTGCGCTGCTTCAGCCACGCCGGCCTCGTCGGCAAAGTCCACCGCCGCTTCGATCTCGGCCCGAATCAAAAGCAATTGTTCTCGCCACGACTCAAACACGCTGCTGGCGTCACCCAGCAGCTGCGACATTGCCTGACCACGCTGCCTGGACGTTCGCGCCCACAGCAGGTCGCCAAGTCCCTCTGCTTCCACCAAATCCATCTTGCCGTTAAAGATCGCCCGGCGCGTAAACTCACCAGGCTCTGCCAGACGCAGGCCTGGCACACGCGACAGTGCCAACAGAACGCCAGACTGAACCGCACGGCCACCGTGGATGTGAAACTCCGCGCAATTCTCACCAGTGAACGAAGCCGGTGCTTCGAACCTGACCACCATAGCCTGGTCAAGAACCTCACCCGTCAGCGGGTCGCGCAATATCCGGAGGTAACATCGGCGGGGTAGGGCCAATTCACCCGCCAACGCCTCGACCGCAAAACTGCTCCTGTCCCCGGACAGCCGGATGACGCTGAGCGCTACCGTGCCCGAACCAGAAGCCAGTGCATAGATCGTGTCTCTTGGATTCATAACGGCACCGAATCGGACATGGTGTCGAACTTCATCCGGCCCTACCGCCCAGACAGAGACCTAGGCATTCATAGAATCGAAGAAATCGCCATTGGTCTTGGTCTGCCGCAGCTTGTCCAACAGGAACTCCACTGCATCGACTGTACCCATCGGATTGAGAATCCGGCGCAACACATATGTCTTTTTCAACACATCAGGCTTCACCAGCAGTTCTTCCTTGCGAGTGCCCGACCGCAGGATATCAATCGCCGGAAACACCCGCTTGTCCGCTACCTTCCGATCAAGAATGATTTCGGAGTTACCCGTGCCTTTGAACTCTTCGAAAATCACCTCGTCCATCCGGCTACCCGTGTCGATCAAGGCCGTGGCGATGATGGTGAGGGAGCCACCCTCCTCGATGTTCCGGGCGGCGCCAAAAAAGCGCTTCGGCCGCTGCAGGGCATTGGCATCGACACCACCAGTCAAAACCTTGCCGGAGGACGGCACAACCGTGTTGTAGGCGCGGCCCAGCCGCGTGATTGAATCAAGCAGGATCACCACGTCGCGGCCGTGCTCGACCAGCCGCTTGGCTTTCTCGATCACCATCTCAGCCACCTGCACGTGCCGCGACGCCGGCTCATCGAAGGTCGAGCTTATCACTTCGCCTTTCACCGACCGCTGCATGTCGGTTACCTCTTCAGGCCGCTCATCGATGAGCAGCACAATCAGATAGCACTCCGGATGATTAACGCTGACAGCATGGGCGATGTTTTGGAGCAGGACGGTTTTACCGGTTCTTGGCGGGGCCACAATCAATCCACGTTGACCCTTACCAAGCGGCGAAACGATATCGATAACCCGCGATGAATAGTCCTTCTTCGTCGGGTCGCCGGTTTCCATCTCCAATCGCTCATCTGGATAAAGCGGTGTCAGGTTGTCGAAATGCACCTTGTGCTTGGTCTTCTCCGGATCCTCAAAATTGATCAGGTTGACCTTCACCAACGCAAAATAACGCTCGCCGTCCTTGGGGCTCCGAATCTGACCCTCGACGGTATCGCCCGTCCGCAAAGTGAATTTCCGGATCTGGCTTGGGCTGATGTAGATATCATCCGGCCCAGCCAGGTAGTTGGCATCCGGCGATCGCAGGAAGCCGAAGCCATCCTGCAGAACCTCCACCACGCCTTCACCGATAATCTCGACATCACGCAGCGCGAGATTCTTCAAAATCGTAAACAGCAGCTCCTGCTTGCGGAGCGCGCTCGCATTCTCCACCTCCAGCTCCTCGGCCAGCGACACGAGTTCCGATGGTGTCTTTTGCTTCAAATCACGAAGCTTGATCTCTTTCAGCTCAGATATTGCAGTCATTGTCTCTTATCGCAAATGGGGGGTTCCGGCTCTAGGCGGGAACATGAGGGCGGGATCGCATCACGCAAATCGGACGCGACGAAACCTCCATATAGACGCTCAATCCCAAAACACCAACCATAAAGTCAGAACGGCTTCACCACCACCAGAACGATGATTCCGATCAACAACAAGGTCGGCGCCTCATTCAGTACTCTGAAATACCGTCCAGACCTGGTCTCCATGCCCTTCCGAAACCGCCGCGCATGTTCTTCAAGAACACCATGGAATGCCAACATTCCCAGGACCAGAACAAGCTTCATCCACAACCAGGCCGGAATCGAGCCATACCACCGCCCCATCCAGATCAGCACCAAGCCGCTTACCACCGTCACCAGTCCGGCGGGGCGCATGATTGCTCTCAGCAGCCGTTCCTCCATCACCACAAAGGTGCCGCCCATCTCCGGCAGAGTTCCGCGCTCCGCATGATAGACGAACAGACGCGGCAGATAGAACAATCCCGCCATCCACGACACGACAGCCAAAATGTGAATGACCTTTAACCAAAGATAACTGTCAGCCATCGAACCACCGCACCGCGTCCACCACGGCCCCGACGGTTGCAGGGTCCGTACCAAGCCTGATGCCATGACCGAGATTGAAGATATGCCTGTCCTTTGCAACCATCGCGCATACGCGTTGTGCCTCGCGCCGCGCAACATCCACACCGCCAAGCAGCGCCACCGGATCAAGATTACCTTGAACGACAATATCCCCACGAAACCGATCAAGGTTGAATTCGGTCTCGACACCAACAGCGCTTACTCCAGGCAGAGCCGCCACCAACCCGTGTCCGGGCCCAATTCCCCTGGCAAAGGCGATAATCGGCAGCCCAGGACACCGCACCTGCAACCCTGACACGATCTTTTCAATCGGCTCCAACACAAATTCGCGCAGCTGCTCACCAACCAAATCGCCAGCCCACGAATCGAAAATCTGAACGACTTGAGCTCCCGCCGTCGCCTGTGCCGCCAAATAGTCGATCGACTCGACCACCAAGCGTTCAATGAGCGCGACAAACCATAATTCGCGCCTCAGAGCCGCCAGCTTCGCCTGAACACGGTCAGAGCTCCCGCCAGCAACCATATAGCTCGCCACCGTCCATGGTGCGCCACAAAAACCTATCAGTGCCTTGTCCGACGAAAGCTGTGACCGAACCAGTCGCACCGTCTCACAGACCTGATTGACTTCATGGGATCCTGAAACCGGCCTCAGAATTTCGAGATCATCAAGGCTTCGCACCGTCCCCAGGATCGGGCCTTCACCCTCTTCAAACCTCAACGGCAATCCCATTGCATGAGGAACCACCAGTATATCCGCGAAAAGAATGGCCGCATCCAGATCGTAGCGCCGCAATGGCTGAACGGTCACCTCAGCTGCCAGAACCGGATTGTAACAGAGGTCAATAAACGAACCAGCTTTCTCCCGCACCGAACGATACTCAGGCAGATAGCGCCCGGCCTGACGCATGAACCATATCGGCCTTCTCCGTGGAGCTTTGCGCGACAAAACATCAAGAAGTGCACAGCTCTCGCCGTTCTTGCCTTCTCGAGAATCTATCATTCTATCTCTTCTTGTTTCTTTTGTTTGTCAGACCGGAACCGGGATACATCCCAATCCATGCCCCGTCCACAGCTCAAACGGGATAAAACCCAACATTGGCGGCGATACCGTCTAACCAAAAATTAACAGGTATTAACAAATCGTTAAGACATCACCTACAATGCAGCATATCCATCTGGCCGAACCCTATCAATCCGCTTGTCCACATCAGGAAGACATTCGTTGAACCCCCGGCGAACCTGTGGAATACCAAACTCATCGCTTTAACAATCATCCCCATCCCGCCGCAAATCTCTAGCATCTTCACAGTTTGTCCACATCATGCCCCAACCCGGTTCACAGCGGTTCTTCCACTTGCACTTGGTCTCCGATGCGACTGGTGAGACCCTGAACACGGTTGCCAAGGCCGCCGCGGCCCAATACTCCGACTACCGCCCCATCGCTCATATCTATGCGCTCGTTCGCACACCGTCACAGCTCAATCGGGCCTTGAACGAAATCGAGCAGCAACCAGGCATCGTCCTTTTCACCCTCGTCAATCCCGATATCCGCAAGCACCTCGAAGACTATTGTGAGACACTGGGCGTGCCATGTGTCTCGATACTTGATCCTGTCATCGCCATTCTCGGACAATACCTCAACACCCGGTCTACACCCCAGATCGGCGGTCAGCATGCATTGAATTCGGACTATTTCAAACGAATAGACGCGCTGAACTTCACCATGGCACATGACGACGGCCAAAGCGCTGGCGATCTCGAAAAGGCTGATGTGATCATTCTCGGGATCAGCCGTACGTCGAAAACGCCAACCTCGATCTATCTTGCTCAGCGCGGAGTCCGAACCGCCAATATTCCGATTGTCCCCGGAGTTCCGCTTCCAGACAATCTCACCAAACTCGAAGCACCGCTCGTCGTGGGTCTCTTCGCGACCGCTGAACGCATCGCTCAGATCCGGCGTCACCGGCTCTTGTCGCTAAAGGAAAACCGCTCGACCGATTACATCGACCCACGCCTCATTACCGATGAATTGTTGATGATGAAAAATCTCTGCTCCGAAAACGATTGGCAAATGATCGACGTGACCCGCCGGTCGGTCGAAGAAACGGCTGCCTCGATCCTCAATCTCCTAGCCGAAAGCCGGCGGAAGGAACACTGACGTGATCGTACTGGCATCGACGAGCACCACCCGTCAGTCGATGTTGACGAATGCCGGAGTGAAGTTCACGGCCGTCCGGCCCAATGTCGATGAAGCACAGCTGCTCGCTGAGAACCCGGCCTGGACGCCGGCGGATGCCTCACTCTGCCTGGCCAGAGCCAAGGCGATGGAGGTTTCACTTCGCAACACCGATGGGCTCGTCATCGGCGCCGACCAGGCCCTGTCGTTTGCACAGCGTATACATTCCAAGCCATTAGACATAGAGGCCGCCAGGAACCAGCTCCGCGACCTTCGCGGAACAACCCATGAGTTGATCAGTTCTGCTGTCTGTACCCGCAACGGGTCCGAACTCTGGAAAATCACATGCCACGCCCAGATGACAATGCGCGATTTCAGCGATGGCTTCCTAGATGCCTACCTGTCTCGCAATGGAGCAAGATCAACGGCATCCGTCGGGGCCTATCAACTCGAGGGACTGGGCTCTCAGCTCTTCGAAAGAATTGACGGTGACTACTTTACGATTCTCGGATTGCCGCTGCTTCCGTTGATGAAGTTTTTGCGCACGGAGGGCGAACTGGAAACATGAAAAAAGCATGCGTCATCGGTTGGCCAATAAGTCATTCGCGTTCCCCGCTCATCCACGGTCATTGGCTGACCCGATATGGTATCACCGGTAGCTATGAACGCGTACCCGTCGAACCAGGACAGCTGACAGATTTCATCGGTACTTTGACAGCCCAGGGCTATTCCGGGTGCAATGTTACCATTCCCCATAAGGAACAGGTCTTTCAGCTGGTAAAGCCGGCCGATGACACAACGGAGCGCTTGGGTGCGGTCAACACGGTGTTTGTGAAAGACGGCGATCTACAAGGGACCAACACTGACGGGGAGGGATTTATCAACAGCATCTCATCGTCATGTCCAGCATTCGTCTTAACAAACAAACGGGCTGTCTTGCTGGGGGCAGGTGGCGCCGCGATGGCAGTTGCCCAGGCACTTCTGGCCAATGGCATTGCGGAAATTGCCGTTGCCAACCGCTCCCCCGAAAGAGCAGGCAAGCTACGAGAACGATTGGGTTCTGCCATCAAGCCCGTAGAATGGTCGAAACGGTCGGAGCAACTCCCGGAGTGCGACTTGCTGGTGAACACCACCTCTCTCGGTATGAAAGGTCAGGACGATCTGAAAATAGATCTGTCACGGCTTGGTCCCAAGGCCCTCGTGAGTGACATTGTCTATGTACCGCTCCGGACACCCCTGCTCATTGAGGCAGCGGTGCGCGGCAACCCGGTGGTCGAAGGGCTAGGCATGCTGTTGCACCAGGCAGTTCGTGGTTTCGAACTCTGGTTTGGTGTCAGGCCCAGTGTAACGTCTGAACTCCACGATTTGATCGCCCGTGACATCGACCCGGAGTTTTCCCGGTGATCGTGGCTGGGCTCACCGGCTCTATTGCCATGGGGAAGACGGAAACAGCGAAACTGTTTGCAGCGCGCGGCGTTCCTGTCTTCGATAGTGACGCCGCGGTTCATCAACTCTACGCCAAAGGCGGCAAGGCCGTTGCGGCGATCGCTCAGATTGCGCCGGATACTGTCATCAATGAAGCAGTAGACCGGGTCCGCTTGTCAAAGCGAATCAAAGAACGCCCGGACGTCCTGAGGGCCGTCGAAAATGCTGTTCATCCGCTTGTGCGGGTCATGCAGGAAGAATTTCTCGCCGAGGCCAGGCGCTCCCGTCATCCAGTTGCCATTCTCGATATCCCGCTGCTTTTTGAAACCTCCAGGGATCTTGAAGTCGACAAGATCATCGTGGTATCGGCCAGCGCAGAGATACAGCAAGTGCGGGCACTTCGGCGCCCTGGTATGACGGTGGAAAAGCTCGACTTCATCTTGTCGCGGCAAATGCCGGATGCAGAAAAGCGACGGAGGGCCGATTACGTCATCGACACCTCCGTCAGCATCGCCGGCACCCAGCGGCAAGTTGACGACATATTGGCGGACCTCATCAACTAAAGGATTCTGAGATCAAGATGCGGGAAATCATTCTCGATACGGAGACCACCGGCCTTGACCCCTCAAGGGGCGATCGAATCGTCGAAATCGGCGCACTTGAGCTCTTCAACCATCTTCCGACGGGTCAAACCTTTCACACATACATCAATCCCGAACGCAGCATGCCGGCCGAAGCCGAGGCAGTGCATGGCCTGTCCGCGGTATTCCTGGCCGGCAAGCCGGTCTTCGCTACGATTGCCAGGAGCTTTCTCGACTTTATCGCCGATTCTGTCCTGATCATTCACAACGCCAGTTTTGACGTTGGATTTCTCAACGCCGAGTTGAGCTATCGGAAGCTACCCGCGATCTTGCCCGAGCGTGTCATCGACACGCTGCAGCTTGCCCGTCAGAAACACCCAGGCGCTGTTAACAGCCTCGATGCGCTCTGCCGCCGTTATGGCATCGACAACAGTAAGCGCACCAAACACGGTGCCTTACTTGACTCCGAGCTCTTGGCAGAAGTTTATCTCGAACTTATCGGCGGAAGGCAAACAGCGTTAAACCTGGTGAATGCCGCAACAAGACATGTGTCAAGCCAGCCGGTAACCCCCCCAAAGTCCGGTAAGAGACCGATGCCGTTGCCAGAACGGCTGAATTCCACCGAAATCGAGGCTCACGCACTCTTCGTACGCGACCTCGGTGAAGAGGCGCTGTGGAAAAAGGCCCGGACCTAGTGGCCGCCGTCATTGATCTGGTCGGGTATTTCTGAATCACTATCGCTGATCAGCAGCGATGGAGGTGATTCGTGGCCGGGAAAGAGATAGCCGTCAAGAAGTACGTTGTGCGGCTGAGCGCGGACGAGCGCGATCGGCTTTTGTCGTTGATCCGGTCGGGCAAGCGCTCGGCGCAATTGCTGACGAAGGCGCGCATTCTTTTGAAGGCGGATGTATCGGAGGCTGGCGAAGGCTGGAGCGACAGCGCGATCGCCGGGGCTCTGGACACCAGCGTGGCCAATATTGAACGCACACGGCGGCAATTGGTGGAGGAAGGGTTCGGCGCCGTTCTGACGCGCAAATACAATCCGAACTCCGCGCGGCCCCGCATATTCGACGGCGCGGCGGA
>JANPCS010000187.1:0-14659 GCA_031431065.1 Hyphomicrobiales bacterium
GCAGGATGGCGGGCTGTATGTCGATGGCACGTTTGGGGCTGGCGGTTATGCACGCGCCATTCTTGCCGCCGCCGATTGCCGGGTGCTCGGCATTGACCGCGATCCCTCGGCCATCGCCGCAGGCCAGACGCTGGTGGAGAAATCGAACGGCCGGCTGACGCTGGTCGAAGGCCGCTTCGCAGATATGGAAGCGCTGCTACGGCAAGCGGAGTTCGCTGACGTTGACGGCGTTGTCCTCGACATTGGTGTTTCCTCGATGCAACTCGACCAGGCGCTGCGCGGTTTTTCCTTCATGCGCGACGGGCCACTTGACATGCGCATGGGAGGCTACGGCTTGACAGCTGCCGATGCCGTCAACTCGCTGCCGCAAGATACGCTCGCCAGCATCATCTATGTGTTCGGCGAGGAGACGAAATCCCGCGCCATCGCCAAGGCCATAGTGGCGGCGAGGGCCGAAGCGCCGATCACCACGACGCTCGGCCTGGTCAAGGCCATCGAACGGGCCACCGGCCGCCAGCGCCCGCAGGACCGCACGCACCCTGCCACACGCACTTTTCAGGCGCTGCGCATTCATGTGAATGCCGAGCTTGATGAACTGGTCGAAGCACTGCACGCCGCCGAGCGGCTGCTGAAGCCCAGTGGGCGACTGGTGGTTGTGACCTTCCATTCTCTCGAGGATCGCATCGTCAAGCGCTTCTTCGCCTCGCGCGGCGGCAAGCTGCCATCAGGCTCGCGCCATGTGCTGGAATTCACGAGCGGCCCGGCGCCCAGTTTCGATCTGCCGTTCAAGGGCCATATCGGGGCCAGTGAAGCTGAGGCCCATGCCAACCCGCGAGCGAGGTCCGCCAAGTTGAGGGCCGGCATCCGCACCACTGCCGCTGCCATGCCGCCCATTGCTGACGAAATCGGCCTCCATGTGCCGAAGGGGACCCGCCACTGATGCACAAGTTCCTCAACTTCATTCTGGTCGTGACGGTGCTGATCTCGGGATTCGCGCTTTACTCGCTGGAACACAAGACGCGCGGTATCGAGCGCGGCATCGCCGTAGCCGAGAAGGGCATCGACAGCGAAATCGAGAACATGCGCTTCCTCAATGCCGAGTGGAGCAGCCTGACCAGGCCCGACCGACTGAAGCGGCTCGCCGAACAGCACCTTGGCCTCGCGACGCTGAAGGCCCAGCAGATCGTAGCTTTAAGCGAGTTGGGGCAGAAGGTGCCGGCCGAACCGATCATCAAACTCGAAGCCCAGGGCACCGATCCGATCGGCGCCATCATCGACAAGATGCAATAGATGAGCGACATCTCGCACGCCATGCAGGATGAAGACACGCCCCGCAAGCTGGCAGGCCAAAACCGCATCCGGTTGATCGGCATGTTTTTCGGCGTGGCGTTCCTGGCGATCAGCGGCCAGCTCACCAAGTTGACATTGTTTCCCAAGCCCGATGACGCCAAGAACCGCATCGTGGTTGCGGAACGCTTGCCGCGGCCCGACATCGTCGACCGCAATGGCGTGCTGCTGGCCACCGATGTGGCCGTCGCCTCGCTCTATGCCGATCCCTCGAAGATCATCGATATCGACGAGGCAATCGAACTCTTGACGGCCACCGTGCCCGATCTCGATGCCAAGGACCTGCGCAAGAAACTCACGCAGAAGAAATCCTTCGCCTGGTTGAAGCGGCAGGCCTCGCCGGAAGAGCGCGATGCCGTCTACAATCTCGGCATTCCCAGCGTCGGCTATGTCAACGAGCGCCGCCGCGTCTATCCGCAAGGGCGGCTGTCGTCGCATGTCGTTGGCTATGTCGATCTCGACACCAAGGGCATTGCCGGCATCGAGAAATATCTCGATGACCAGGGCGCCATCTACACCGCATCCCTGGCCGAGCCCGGGGAGCACCGCTCGCAGCCGGCCCAGATGTCCGTCGATATCCGCGTGCAGGCGGCCTTGATCGACGAACTGCAAAAAGCCATCGACAAGTTCCGGGCCATCGCGGCGGGCGGCATCGTTCTCGACATCAATACCGGCGAGGTGTTAGCATTGGTGTCGTTGCCGGACTTTAATCCCAATCAGGAAAAAAAGAACTTCACCAAGCTGCAGCAGAACCAGATGACCAGCGGCGTCTATGAACTGGGATCGGTCATCAAGGCTGTGACCTTCGCCATGGCCTTCGACTATGGCACCGCCAATCTGCAGAGCCGCTACGATGCGCGCTTTCCGCTGGTCATCGGCAATGCACGGATCAATGACTTCCACGCCCAGCGCCGGATTTTGACGGTGCCGGAAATCTTCACCAACTCCTCCAACATCGGCACCGCCAAGATGGCGCTCGATGTCGGCATGGAGCGCCATCAGGCCTTTCTGCGCCGCGTCGGGCTGTTCGACCGGTTGCAGACCGAACTGCCGGAAAGCGCCAGGCCCTTGCTGCCGCGGCGCTGGAGCAAGCTGGCCACGGCGACGGCGGCTTTCGGCCACGGTTTTGCCGTGCAGCCGCTGCAAGGTGCAGCGGTTGTCGCCGGGCTGCTCAATGGCGGACACATGATGACGCCGACGTTCCTCAAGCGCAACGAGGAGGATGCGATGGCGATGGCGCAGACCATCGTGAAACCCGAAACCAGCGAGATGCTGAGGAGCCTGTTCCGTCTCAACGTGGTTGAGGGCACGGCCGCGAAAGCTGATGTTATTGGCTATCGCCTCGGCGGCAAGACGGGGACGGCCGAAAAAGTCGTGGCCGGCCGCTATTCCAAGGACAAGCGGCTGACCTCCTTCATCGGCGCATTCCCGATGGACAAGCCTAAGTATCTTCTGCTGGTGATGCTCGACGAGCCAAAGCCGACGCCAGAGACGTATGGTTTTGCCACATCCGGTTGGAACGCCGTACCGGTGGCGGGGGTGATCGTCGAACGCATTGCCCCCATGCTTGGCGTTGCGCCAGTATTCTCGCCCGAGGATCTCGACAAGCTGGCGAAACTCGAAAAGAAGAAGGGTTGAGTTCCGTGGCGATCTCCTTGAAGCGCCTGATGAACGGCGACGCGGTTGTGCCGGAGGGAGCAGGCGGCATTCGCATAGCCGGGCTGACTTCGGACAGCCGCGCGGTGAAGCCAGGCTATCTCTTCGCGGCACTGCCGGGTTCGTCCGTTGACGGAGCAAAGTTCATTCCGCAGGCCATTGCTGCCGGAGCGGTTGCGGTGCTTGCCGGGGGAAATGCAGTCGTGGAAGGGGCCGTGCATATTGCCGCCCGCAATCCGCGCCAGGCATTCGCCAGGGCAGCGGCGCGGTTCTGCGGCCGCCAGCCGGACTTGATCGCCGCAGTGACCGGGACCAGCGGCAAGACATCGGTCGCCAGTTTCGTGCGCGAAATCTGGACGGCCATGGGGTTTCGCGCCGCAAGTATCGGCACGGTCGGCGTTGTCTCGCCGTCGGGCAGCGTGGAACTCGAGCACACGACGCCCGATCCGGTAAACCTGCATGAGGCAGCGGCACGGCTCAAGGACGATCACGTCGATCATCTGGCGATCGAGGCCTCCAGCCATGGCCTCGATCAATACCGCCTCGACGGGTTGAGATTGTCGGCCGGCGGTTTCACCAATCTGTCGCATGATCATCTCGACTATCACCCGAGTGCCGAGGCTTATTTCAATGCCAAGATGCGGTTGTTCGAGGAATTGCTGCCAGCCGGCGCGGCGGCGGTCATCAATGCCGACAGCGAACATGGGCGAGAGGTGGCGCGGCGCTGCCAAACACGCGGTCTCGATGTCCTGACGGTTGGAAGAGACGGCACGGCACTGCGCATTATCGAGGTTCAGACCGAAGGCTTCGGCCAGCGCCTCGATACGCAAGTGCGGGGCCGGCGCTACCGTGTCCTGCTGCCGCTGGTCGGCGGGTTTCAGGTGTCCAACGCCTTGATCGCAGCCGGTCTCGTGCTGGGCACGGGCGGCGATGAGCCCCAGGTCATGCATGCGCTGGAATCGCTCAAGGGCGCACGTGGCCGCCTTGAGCTGGTGGCGCGCAGCAGAGCAGGTGCTCCGGTGTTTGTCGACTATGCGCACAAGCCCGATGCCCTGGAGAATGCCATCGCGGCGTTGCGGCCCTATACGCGCAACCGCCTGCATGTGGTGCTCGGTTGCGGCGGCGACCGCGACCGGACCAAACGCCCGTTCATGGGCGCCATCGCGACCAGGCTTGCCGATGCCGTGTACGTCACCGATGATAATCCGCGTACGGAGGATCCAGCGGCAATCCGGGCCGCGATACTGGCCGAAGCCCCCGGCGCCATCGAGATCGGCAACCGGGCAGAGGCGATCCGCGCGGCGGTCGATGCCTTGACTGAGGGCGATGTGCTGATGGTGGCCGGCAAGGGCCACGAGGAAGGCCAGAAGATCGGCAAGACGGTTCTGCCCTTCAGCGATCACGACGCGGTCAAGGCCGCAATTGCGGGACGGGACTATCATGGCTGAGGCATTGTGGAGCGTGGACGAGCTGCTGGCGGCCACTGGCGGTAAGTTGCATGGCCTCGTCACGAAACCTTTGAACGGCGTCACGATCGACTCGCGCAACTTCTCGCCCGGGGACATTTTCGTGGCGATCAAGGGCGATACGCATGACGGCCACGCCTTTGCCGCCAACGCGTTGAAAGGTGGCGCCGGGCTGGCCATCGTCAGCCGCATCACGGATGAAATGAAAGTGGCGGGTTCGCTTCTTGAAGTGGCCGATGATCCGTTGCGCGGGTTGGAGAACATCGGACGGGCGGCGCGGGCGCGCTGCCATGGGCAGATCATTGCGGTGACCGGCAGTGTCGGCAAGACCAGCGCAAAGGAAATGTTGCGCACCGCCTTGACGGCCTCGGGCCTCACCCACGCCTCGGCAGCCTCCTTCAACAATCATTGGGGCGTGCCGCTGACACTGGCCCGCATGCCGCGCGATACGGCCTTCGGGGTGTTCGAGATCGGCATGAACCATGCCGGTGAAATCACCCCGCTGGTTGGCATGGTGAAGCCCAATGTGGCGATCGTCACAACGATTGCCGCGAGCCACCTGGGGCACTTCAGTTCGCTTGACGGCATCGCCGATGCCAAGGCCGAGATCTTCTCGGGCGTGGTGGCGGGCGGCCATGCGGTGATCAACCGCGACACGCCGTATTTCGAGCGCTTGGCGTTGGCGGCGCGAACTCACGGCATCGGCAGCATCGTGTCATTTGGCAAATCTCCGCAAGCCGATGTACGGATCGAGCGCCTGGTGCTGCTTGAGAACTGCTGCTGCATCACCGCCGATGTGATGGGCGAGAGCGTCATCTACAAACTTGGGCTTCCGGGCGAACACATGGCTGTGAACAGCCTGGCGGTGCTGGCTGCCGCCAAACTTTCTGGAGCCGACCTGGCGCGGGCAGCACTGGCTCTGGCGGTTGCCCAGCCGGCCAAGGGGCGCGGGGTGCGTGAGCGTTTGCCGATCAGCGATGGTGAGCTGTTGCTGATCGATGAAAGTTACAACGCCAATCCGGCCTCGGTTGCTGCGGCACTCGCACTGCTGGGCATTGCCAAGCCAGGCAGGGGCGGGCGCCGCATCGCGGTGCTGGGCGATATGCTGGAACTGGGCGAGCATGGACCTGCACTGCATGCCGGGCTGTTCGAGCCCATGGACGCGGCGCGTGTCGATGTCCTATATGCCGCCGGGCCACTGATGGCTCAACTGTGGGAGCGGGTTCCCGAACAGCGGCGAGGTGCCTACGCCACGGCGTCCGATGGTATCCGCGATGCACTGGTTGCCGGCCTCAGGGCAGGCGATGTCGTCATGGTCAAGGGTTCGCTCGGCAGCCGCATGGGTCCGCTGGTCGAGGCAATCAGGGCGGCCGCCCTCAAGCCGCTCAAGGAGAGCTAATGCTTTTTCATCTGCTGACGAGCCTCACCGACGAGTTCTCGCCGTTCAACGTCTTCCGCTATCAGACGACGCGCACCGGTTCGGCGGTGCTGACCGCATTACTGTTCGTCTTCCTGTTCGGGCCGCGCATCATTTCGCTCTTGAAAGTGAAGCAGGGCCGCGGGCAGCCGATCCGCTCGGATGGGCCGCAACGTCATATCATCGAAAAGCAGGGCACGCCGACGATGGGCGGGCTGATGATCCTGTCCGGCATCTTTGTCGCGACCCTGCTGTGGGCCGATCTCGGAAATCTTTATGTGTGGGCGGTGCTGTTCGTGATGATCGGTTTCGGCGCCATTGGTTTCTATGACGATTTTCTAAAAGTTACCAAAGCCTCGACCAAGGGATTTTCCGGCAAGGTGCGGCTGCTGGCCGAGTTCGTCATCGCCGGTGTGGCGGTGGGCATCTTCATGGGCATCGGCGATGCGCCGCTGTCGACGTCGCTGGCCCTGCCGTTCTTCAAGGATCTGCTTGTTCCTTTCGGTCTCTTCTTCATTTTCATCGGCATGTTCGTGGTGGTTGGTGCGGGCAATGCTGTCAACATGACCGATGGGCTCGATGGCCTGGCGATCGTGCCGGTGATGATCGCCGCGGCGAGCCTCGGGCTCATCGTCTACTTGGTGGGCAATTTCAATTTCTCCAACTATCTCGAATTGCATTTCGTCAAGGGCTCGGGCGAACTCGCCGTCATCTGCGGCGCCATCATGGGGGCGGGCCTGGGTTTCCTGTGGTTTAACGCGCCGCCCGCCATGATCTTCATGGGCGATACCGGTTCGCTGTCGCTGGGCGGTGCGCTTGGGGCCATCGCCGTTGCCGCCAAGCACGAGATCGTGCTGGCCATCATTGGCGGCCTGTTTGTTCTTGAAACTGCTTCCGTCATCATCCAGGTCGTGTCGTTCAAGATGACGGGCAAGCGGGTCTTCGCCATGGCGCCGTTGCATCATCATTTCGAGCAGAAGGGCTGGAAGGAAGCGACCATCGTCATCCGCTTCTGGATCATCGCCATCGTGCTGGCCTTGATCGGCCTGTCGACGCTGAAGTTGAGGTAAGTCCAGAATGTTTCCCGCCCGCACATTCCAAGGCAAGCGTATTGCCGTTTTTGGCCTCGCCCGCTCCGGCACGGCTTGCGTCGAGGCGCTGGTGCTGGGCGGAGCGCAAGTGCACGCCTGGGATGATTCAAACCCGGCGGTTGAGAAGGCGAGGGGCCAAGGGTTGCCGATCACCAACCTACACAGTCTCGACTTCGCCGGCCTTGATGCGCTGGTCCTGAGCCCTGGCGTGCCGCTCACGCATCCGGAACCGCACTGGACGGTGCTGAAGGCACGTCACGCCGGGATTGAAATCATCGGCGACACCGAGGTTTTCGCGCGCGAGGCGGCGGCGGCGGGCGCGAAGATCATTGCCATCACCGGCACCAATGGCAAGTCGACCACCACGGCGCTGATCGGCCATGTGCTGCAGACGGCAGGCCTTGACGCCGAGGTCTGCGGCAACATCGGCAAAGCGGTGTTCCTGCTTAGCCAGCCTGTGAAGGATCGCGTCTACGTGCTTGAGCTGTCCTCGTTCCAGATTGACCTGATGCCGGGCCTGAAACCAGAAGCCGGCATTCTCACCAATATCTCGCCCGATCATCTCGACCGGCACGGCAGCATGGAGAGTTATGCCAGGGTGAAAGCCCGCATGTTTGCGCGGCAAGAAAAGGGCGACACGGCGCTGTGCGGCATTGACGATGGTTGGAGTGCGGCGATCGCCGACAAGGCACGCAAGACCGGCGCCGATGTGCGCAAGGTCTCGGTGGTTGAAGGGCTGGGGGACGGCATCAGCGCCTTCGATGGAACCTTACGCGACCGCCGCGCCGGGCGCACGCTGGCCGAGATCGATCTTCGCGTCATGCCCTCGCTTAAAGGCAAGCACAATTGGCAGAATGCCTGCATGGCGTATGGCGCGGCGCATGCCCTTGGCGTTGCCACCGAAACCATCGCTGCGGCGATGCGCAGTTTCCCCGGCCTCGCGCACCGCATGCAGCAGGTGGCGTTGGCCGGCGATATCGCCTTCATCAACGACTCGAAGGCCACCAACGCGGATGCCGCCGAGAAGGCGCTGTCGTCGTTCAAAAACATCTACTGGATCGCCGGCGGCATTGCCAAGGCGGGCGGCATCGAACCGCTGCGGCCGCTGTTTTTCAATGTCGCGCGCAGCTACCTGATTGGTCAGTCGGCGGAGCAATTCGCCCGGACGCTCGGCGACGCCATGCCGGTCGAAATTTGCGGCACGCTGGAGAAGGCGGTTGCCGCCGCACTCCGCGATGCCAAGGCCGGCGCCCACGAAGATGCCGTGGTGCTGTTGTCGCCGGCCTGCGCATCCTTCGACCAGTATCCCAATTTCGAGGTGCGCGGCGAGGCCTTCGTCAAGGCTGTGGCATCCCTGCCCGGCATTCATATGACCATCGGAGGAGAAGCACATGCTGCTCGGACGTAGCGATCGCGGACTTCTGGCGCAGTGGTGGTTTACGGTGGACAGAGGCCTGATGTCGGCGGTGCTGCTGCTGATGGCCTCTGGCGTGCTGATCAGCATGGCGGCCAGCCCGCCAGTCGCCGAGCGCATCGGCGTCGATACGTTTCATTTCTTCCGCGGGCAGTTACTTTACTTGGTTCTCGCCGTGCCGTTGCTGGTGACGTTGTCATTTTTCACGCCGCTGTGGGCGAAGCGGGTGGGCATGCTGGTGTTTGCCGGTTCGCTGCTGCTGATGGTCGCTGCTTTGTTCTTTGGCCCGGAGATCAAAGGCGCGCATCGCTGGATCAATGCCGGGCCTCTCAATCTGCAGCCTTCGGAATTGGCCAAGCCCGCCTTTGTAGTCGTCGCTGCGTGGTTTCTCGCCGAACATACAAGGCGGCCGGAAATGCCCGGCCAGTTCATCGCCTTCCTGCTGGCCGGAGTGTTTCTCTGTCTGCTGATCCTGCAGCCGGATTTCGGCCAGACTGCGCTGGTGATCCTGACCTTTGGCGCGATGCTGCTGATCTATGGTATCTCGTGGATCTCGGTCGTGGGCCTTACCGGGCTGGCGGTGGCGGGTGTGCTCAGCGCTTATGCTTTCGTGCCGCACGTGCAATCGCGCATCGACCGCTTCCTGAGCCCCGACAAGGGTGACACGTTCCAGGTCGATACGGCGATCCGGGCTTTCAAGAATGGCGGCTTCTTGGGGGCGGGGCCAGGCGGTGGCGAGGCCAAGCTGGTGCTGCCCGATGCGCATACCGATTTCACCTTCGCGGTGGTCGGCGAGGAATTCGGCCTCATTGCCTGCCTGCTGCTGATGGCGCTATTTGCCTTCGTGGTTATTCGCGTGCTGGTGCGGGCAAGCACCGAGTCCGATCCTTTCGCGGCACTGGCCTTGAGCGGCCTGGCGCTGGTCTTTGGCTTCCAGGCGGTGATCAACATGGGGGTGAATGTGGCGCTGCTGCCGGCCAAGGGCATGACGCTGCCGTTCATTTCCTATGGCGGTTCCTCGATGATCGGCATGGCGCTCGCCATGGGGCTGGTGCTGGCGCTGGCCAGGCGGCGCCCAGGAGTCAAATCGCGGTTGCATCACCTGTCGCCGGCGCTGGCGTGAGGTCCGATGCAATCGAAGGGCACGATCGTTCTGGCCGCCGGCGGCACCGGAGGCCATCTGTTTCCGGCCCAGGCGCTGGCCGAGGAGTTGAACCGGCGAAGCTACATTATTCATCTGATGACGGACGAACGCGTGCATGAGTATGGCAAGTCCTTCCCGGCGGCCGAGATACATGCCGTTCCCTCGGCAACGTTGTCTTTGTCGAGGCCGTGGCTGTTGCCGGGACGGGCGCTGAAACTCTACGGCGGTTACGCCAAGGCTCGCGCCATCCTGAAACGCGTGAAGCCCTTGGCGGTCGTGGGCTTCGGCGGCTATCCGTCGTTCCCGCCGATCCTCGCGGCATCGCGGTTGGGCATTCCTTCCTGCGTGCATGATCAGAACGCCGTGATGGGCCGGGCCAACAGGTTTCTGGCGAAATTGGCCGATGCGGTGGCCTCGTCCTTCCCCGATCTCAAAGGCCTGCCGCCGGAAGCCAATGCCAAGCTCACCATCACCGGCAATCCGGTGCGCGATCTGGTGTTGAAACACAAAGCGGCTCCCTATCCGGCATTCGGCACTTTCAATTTGCTGGTGTTTGGCGGCAGCCAGGGCGCGCAGTTCTTTGGCGCGTTCATGCCGAAAGTGTTTGCGGCGATGTCCGCCGGAGAGCGCGCCACGTTCCAGCTCATGCAGCAGGTGCGCCAGGAACAATTGAGTCATGTCAAAGGCCTGTATGACGGGCTTGGCGTGAAATGTGAACTTCAACCATTCTTCATGGACATGCCGCGGATCATCGCCGCGTCGCATCTGGTGATCTGCCGCTCGGGCGCTTCAACGATTGCCGAACTGGGCGTGATCGGCAGGCCCGCCATCATGGTGCCGCTGCCGCATGCGCTTGACAACGACCAGTTGCGCAATGCCGAGAGTTTCGCAGCGGCAGGCGCCGGATGGGTTCATCCACAGGCCTCGCTTGTGCCTCAGGCCTTCGCCGCATTTCTGACATCGCTTCGCGGTTCACAGCACCAGCTTCAAAAGGCAGCAGCTGCAGCACTCACCCACGGCAAGCCCGATGCCGCGCAGCGGCTGGCCGATTTGACCGAGAAGATTGCAGGGAAAAGAACACCATGAAACTGCCGCGCGACGTAGGTCCCATTCATTTCATCGGCATCGGCGGCATTGGCATGAGCGGCATTGCCGAGGTCATGGCGACGCTTGGCTACAAGGTGCAGGGCTCGGACCTCAGCGACAACTACAACGTCACGCGACTGCGCAAGGCGGAGATCGAGGTTTTTATCGGCCACAAGGCTGAAAACATCGGCGAGGCGCAAGTTGTCGTCGTCTCGTCCGCCGTGAAGGACGACAATCCTGAACTGGTGGAGGCGCGCAACCGTTACCTGCCAATCGTGCGCCGCGCCGAGATGCTGGCCGAACTCATGCGCTTCAAATCCTGCGTGGCGGTGGGTGGCACGCATGGCAAGACGACGACGACCTCGCTGGTGGCGGCACTGCTTGATGCAGGAGGGCTTGATCCCACCGTCATCAACGGCGGCATCATCAACGCCTATGGCACTAACGCCAGGCTTGGCAAGGGCGACTGGATGGTGGTGGAGTCCGATGAATCCGATGGCACCTTCGTCAAGCTTCCAGCCGATGTGGTGATCGTCACCAATATCGACCCCGAGCATCTCGATCACTACGGCACATTCGAAAAAGCCAAGGAGGCGTTTCTGGCTTTCGTCGAGAATATTCCCTTCTATGGTTTTGCCGTGATGTGCATCGATCATCCGGTGGTGCAGGAAATGATCGGCCAGGTACGCGACCGCCGCGTCGTGACCTATGGCTTGAGCCCGCAGGCCGATGTGCGGTTGATGGATGTCAACTATGCCGATGGCGAAACGCATTTCTCGGTGCGCTTGACCAACCGCCGCACGGGCGCCACCACCGACATCGGCAACTTGAGCCTGGCAATTCCCGGCGATCACAATGCGCTCAATTCGACGGCGGCCCTGGCTGTTGCCAAGGAACTGGGACTTTCGGACGATGCGATCCGCAAGGGTTTCAAGAGTTTCACCGGCGTCAAGCGCCGCTTCACCCGCACGGGCGCTCACAACGGCGTCGCCGTCTATGATGACTACGGCCATCATCCCGTCGAAATCGCCGCCGTGCTGCGCGCTGCAAGGCGGGTCACGCAAGGCAAGGTCGTCGCCGTCATGCAGCCGCATCGCTATACGCGGCTGTCATCGCTGTTCCATGAATTCTGCACCTGCTTCAACGATGCCGATCAGGTGATCGTGGCGCCGGTCTATGCAGCGGGCGAAGCGCCGATCGAGGGGGCCAGCCACATGTCGCTGGTCGAAGGCCTGAAGGCCCGCGGGCATCGCGCGGTGCATGCCATCGACAAGCCAGAACAGCTGGCGCCGCTGGTGCGCAATCTGGTGAAACCCGGAGACATCGTCATGTGCCTCGGTGCCGGCACCATCACACAATGGGCTTACGCGCTGCCGGGTCAACTGGCGGCCTTCGACGACAAGGCCGGCCAGTGACAACGGCGCTCATGCGGCGTTTGCCGCCGGTGCGCGGCCGGCTTGAGGCCAACGCGGCGCTCGCCGATCTCTCATGGTTCAGGGTGGGTGGTGCCGCCGAGGTTTTGTTTACGCCGGCCGATGAAGCCGATCTTGCAGCGTTTCTCAAAGCAACGCCGGTGGATATTCCGGTGACAGTGATCGGCGTCGGCTCAAACCTGCTGGTGCGCGATGGCGGGGTGGCGGGCGTTGTCATTCGCCTGGGGCGCGGCTTTGCCGAAGTGACGGCCGAGGACGGCTACCGGATCAGGGCAGGTGCCGCGGCACTTGACGTTCGCGTGGCGCGCTTCGCCCAGGAAAAAAGTATCGATGCATTAACCTTTTTGAGAGGTATACCGGGCACCATCGGCGGCGCGTTGCGCATGAACGCCGGGGCCTATGGTGGGGAAACCAGGGACGTCCTGGTGGAGGCGCGGGCGGTCGACCGGTCCGGGAATGTCCACGTGCTCAGCAATGCCGATATGAAATATACTTACCGCCACTCCGGTGCTGCGGAGGATCTGGTGTTCAGCCAAGCACTGCTACAGGGCCGCACCGGCGAGCCGCAAGCGATTGCCGCCGCCATGGACAAGATCACGGCAAGCCGCGAGGCGACGCAACCGGTCAAGAGCCGCACCGGCGGTTCGACCTTCAAGAATCCGCCGGGCCACAAATCCTGGCAATTGATCGATGCGGCGGGGCTTCGCGGTTTGGCGATCGGCCCGGCCAAAGTGTCGGAACTGCACTGCAACTTCCTGATCAACGAGGGCGGTGCCACGGCGGCGCAGATCGAGGAACTTGGCGAGACCATCCGCGCCAGGGTGCAAGCCAATTCGGGTGTCGACCTCGACTGGGAAATCAAGCGCATTGGCCGCAGGATAGAAAGTTAGGCCATGAACAAGAAGCGCGTTCCCGAAGATACGACGGTTGCCGTCCTGATGGGTGGCTGGTCGGCGGAGCGGCCGGTCAGCCTGTCGTCGGGCGAAGCGTGTTCAGGGGCCTTGGCGCGGGCCGGATTCAAGGTCGTACAGATCGATGTCAAGCGCGAGCGCATCGTGGCAATTCTGCAGGACCTGCAGCCCGATGTGGCCTTCAATGCGTTGCACGGTAAGTGGGGCGAGGATGGCTGCTGTTCGGCGGTTCTCGAAACGCTGCGGATTGCCTATACGCATTCCGGCGTGCTGGCCTCGTCGCTGGCCATGCACAAGGAAAAATCCAAGGCGATCTTCAAGGCCGCCGGCATTCCGGTGGCCGAAAGCAAACTGGTCGAGCTTGAAATCGTGGCCACGCAGCATCCGATGCCGCCGCCTTACGTGGTGAAGCCGGTCGCCGAGGGTTCGAGTGTCGGCGTTCACATTGTGCTGACATCAGCCAATGGCCCGCCCGCGATGGTCCTTGAGCAGCGAGACATTTTCGGTACGCATGCGATGGTCGAGCGTTTTGTTCCCGGCCGCGAGTTGACCTGCGCGGTGATCGGCGACGTGGCGATGGGGGTCATGGACATCGTATCGAAGTGTTCAAGCTGGTACGATTATACATCCAAGTATGCGCCGGGCGGATCGCAGCACATATTCCCGGCGGAGATTCCCAACGATATCTACCGCAAGTGCCAGCAGTATTCGATCATGGCGCATCAGGCGCTGGGCTGCCGCGGCGTGTCGCGGTCGGATTTCCGTTTCAACGATACGCCGGGCGGCGTGAACGAACTGATCCTGCTTGAAGTCAACACCCAACCCGGCATGACGGGCACCTCGCTCGTTCCCGAACTGGCGGCGCACGGCGGCCACAATTTCGAGGACCTCGTCACCTGGATGGTCAACGACGCGTCACTCGACAGATGAACGGCGCCATTCACAGCGTTGAAGAGACGCGCACGGCGTGGCTCGATCATGGCAACAGTTTCCGCCTGCGGATCGCGGCGCGGGCATCAGCTGTCATGTTCCTTGGCGCCGTCATCTTTGGCGGTCTCGTCAAAGGAGGCTACCTCAACTATCAGGGTAGCCCGTGGCTGATGCTGCCCGGCAAGGCGGCAGGCGTCGTCGGCATGGCTGCAGAAGACATCACCATCGCCGGGCTGGCCCATCACGATCCGGAAACCCTGCTGGCGGCAATTGGCGTTGCGCCGGGCGGATCGCTGATCGGTTTCGATGCGAGCATGGCGCGGCGCATTCTTGAGAATCTCGACTGGATCGAAAGCGTCAAGATTCAGCGGCGGTTTCCCAATCAACTCGATATCGCCGTGAAAGAACGCGAACCTTTCGCCATCTGGCAGCGCGGCGAAGCCTATTACGTTATTGACAGGACAGGTGCGGCGATGAGCGGGCTGGCGGCGGCGCAACTCGTCAAGCTGCCGCTGGTGACCGGCGAGGGCGCCAACGTGGCGGCGTCGGAACTCATTAACCAACTTGAAGCCTATCCGGACTTAGTGTTGCAGGTGAAGGCGGCGGCCCGCGTGGGCGGCAGGCGCTGGACGCTCTATCTCGACAGTGGCATCACCGTGCTGCTGCCGGAACGGAACTGGACTGCGGCGATCACCGAGGTCGACAGCCTCAATCAATCGCAACAAATCCTGTCGAAGGGAATACGATCTGTCGACATGCGCCTT
>JANPCS010000188.1:0-5097 GCA_031431065.1 Hyphomicrobiales bacterium
AATGCTCCAAAAGACTCCTGGCGCGCGGCCTCGCAACTTCGTTCATGGCTTCCTCCGAATCGCTGGAAACCCAATGAATCACGACCGGCAGCCTCTCGTCACAAAATCATGCCCGCCGTTAACCTGAACTCGTTGCCCTGGTCTTGCCCTTGACAAAATCGATGCGGATCCAGTCGCTGTCGCCGAACCCTCCGATACCGCCGTCGAACGTGGAGTTGACCGTCATGAAGCCGATGTCGGTGCGGCCATGGGCGAAGTTGGGTGCCTCGAAGATTTCGATCCACCTGACGCCAAAGCCGGGGTCGGCTGTCCCATCCATCTGCATGGACGTCGAGTCCGGCAGCAGAAACGGAGAGTCCGGCTGCGGCAGCGTGCAGTCATCTGCATAGGGGCGGAAAAGGGCGCAGGCCTGGCACATATAACTCACCTCGACTGTGCTGAGTCCGTGGGGTAAAATCGTGCTCTCGTCACACCGCCAAACGATTGTTTGGTTGTGGAGCCCCTCTGCAACAATAAGATGGCCTTAGCCGCAGCTGCAAGCGGATTCTGCAGGAGCTCCGGCAGGCACATGCCAGTAAGGAAAATGGCACTTAGGGTGTATGCCGCTATTGCCTCATTCCCTCACCAGATTCAAAGCAATTGCCTATTCCCGCTCGATTTGGCATACCGCATTCACTTTCCGGGGCAGGGCAAGGGCGGGAGCTGATTCCGTCCAGGGGCTTCGGGGCAACCTTAACAAACACAAGGGTTTATCATGACCTCTACACTCTGGCTGATCGTGCTCGCGGGCGCGCTCTCCATCGTGTACGGCGCCGTGACGACGCGTGGCCTTCTGGCCGCCGACGCCGGTTCAGCTCGTATGCAGGAAATCTCGGCCGCCGTGCGCGAAGGCGCCACGGCCTATCTCAACCGGCAGTACACAACGATCGGCATCGTCGGCGTGGTGATCTTCGTGATCGCCTGGTGGCTGCTGGGTGTCTGGGCGGCCATCGGCTTCGCCATTGGCGCTATCCTTTCCGGACTTGCCGGCTTCATCGGCATGAACGTCTCGGTCAGGGCCAACGTGCGCGTGGCGCAGGCCGCCACCAAGTCGCTGGCTGGCGGTCTCGATCTCGCCTTCAAGGCGGGCGCCGTGACCGGCCTTCTCGTGGCGGGCTTGGGCCTCCTCGGGGTGACGCTGTATTTCGGCTTCCTCACCGGCTCGATGGGCTTCGATCACGCCGACCGCAAGGTTATCGACGCACTTGTCGCGCTGTCGTTCGGCGCCTCGCTGATCTCGATCTTCGCGCGTCTGGGTGGCGGCATCTTCACCAAGGGTGCGGACGTCGGCGGCGACATGGTGGGCAAGGTTGAAGCCGGCATTCCGGAAGACGACCCGCGCAACCCCGCCACCATCGCCGACAACGTCGGCGACAATGTCGGCGATTGCGCCGGCATGGCGGCCGACCTGTTCGAGACCTATGTGGTGACAGCCGTTGCCACCATGGTTCTGGCGGCGATTTCGCTGCCCGCCGAATTCAAGCTGGCCGGTATGGTTCTGCCGCTGGCCATCGGCGGCGCCTGCGTCATCACCTCGATCATCGGCACTTACTTTGTGAAGCTTGGCGCCAACAACAACATCATGGGCGCCCTCTACAAGGGCGTCATTGCGACGGGCGTCCTCTCGCTTATCGCCCTCTACCCGGTCATGGCCTATATGTTCTCAGGGCTCGGCGGCATGTCGGCCTCGATCACTGCTTCGGGCACGACCTTCACGCCGACCAGCCTGTTCTGGTGCGGTGTCGTAGGCCTAGTCATCACCGCGCTGATCATCTGGATCACCGAATACTACACCGCCACGGGAAAACGTCCGGTGAACTCGATTGCCGAAGCCTCGATCACCGGCCACGGCACCAACGTCATCCAGGGCCTAGCCGTCTCGATGGAAGCAACGGCACTGCCGGCCCTCGTCATCATCGCCGGCATCATCGTCACCTATCTCCTGGGCGGCCTGTTCGGCACGGCGATTGCCGTCACCACCATGCTGGCGCTCGCCGGCATGATCGTGGCGCTTGATGCCTTTGGACCGGTCACCGACAACGCCGGCGGCATCGCCGAAATGGCGGGACTGCCGAAGGAAGTGCGCCACAACACCGACGCGCTCGATGCGGTCGGCAACACCACCAAGGCGGTGACCAAGGGCTATGCCATCGGTTCGGCGGGCCTCGGCGCCCTGGTGCTGTTCGCCGCCTACACGCAGGACTTGAAGACCTTCTTCCCTGACGTGCCGGTGACCTTCGACCTGTCGAGCCCGTGGGTGGTGGTGGGCCTGCTGTTCGGCGGTCTGCTGCCTTATCTGTTCGGCGGCATGTCGATGACGGCGGTTGGCCGCGCGGCGATGGCCGTGGTGGTCGAAGTCCGCCGCCAGTTCAAGGAGAAGCCTGGCATCATGCTCGGCACCGAGAAGCCCGACTATGCGCGGGCCGTCGATCTCCTCACCAAGGCGGCGATCAAGGAGATGATCATCCCCTCGATGCTGCCCGTGCTGTCGCCGATCGTCGTCTACGTCGTCATCAATGCGATTGCCGGCCAGGCCGCGGCCTTCTCGGCGGTCGGCGCCATGCTGATGGGGGTGATCGTCACCGGCCTCTTCGTCGCCATCTCGATGACGGCGGGCGGCGGCGCCTGGGACAACGCCAAGAAGAGCTTCGAGGACGGCTTTGTCGATTCAAACGGTGTGAAGCACTTCAAGGGTTCCGAAGCCCACAAAGCGAGCGTGACCGGCGACACCGTCGGCGACCCCTACAAGGACACGGCGGGCCCCGCCGTCAACCCGATGATCAAGATCACCAACATCGTGGCCTTGCTCCTGCTGGCGGTGCTGGCCGGGCATTGAGGAGGCAGACCACTGACGAAATACGAGAGGCCGGAGCCCTAAGCTCCGGCCTTTTCATGTGATCAGCGGATTGCGCGTCTTGAGGGCTGGGAACCGCGAGAAATCCCGGTCGGCTGTCCATAACTCGCTGACGCCATGCTGCAGGCAGATGGCGGCAATCCTGGCATCGTGAACTTGTCCGCCACTGATCTTGCCGCCCAATGCAAGTGCCTTCAGCTCTGGCCAGTAGCCATCGTGCTCGGCAAGCAACTGTAAACGGGGAGAGGAAAGCCAGACCTCGACTTGGGCAATCGCCTCATCCAGCGTTGATGGCGGAAGATATGCCTTGGGATTGGTGGCGATGGAAATAAACTCATGAATGCAAGGCCAGGCGATTGCCCAGCGGGCATTTCCCTCGGCCACATGACGCACGCGCGCAAAGGCCTGCGTGTGCCATTTCGAATCCCGGCGGTGGGCGTAAACCAGAATATTGGTGTCGATGGCGATCAACCGCCTCGGCCTCCGTAGATAAGTTCAACCATCTCCTCCCAGGACGCGCCTTCGAGTTCGGGGTTGAGACCCCGGCCGCCAACCGACATATCCGTGAGCTTGAAAGGCTTTGCCGCACCGCGCTCCTTCACGACATTGCGCAGGCCTTCGTTGACCAATTCCTTCAACGTCGTCTTGTCGCGCGCCGCAATGGCCTGAGCCTCGGCGAGCAGAACATCGGAAATATGTACGGTTGTCTTCATATAGCTAGCCATATAACATGGCATCCACCCCGTCAACGACCATGTTTCCGCAAACCAGGGAACGATCACGTTCTCAATGCGTTGATCGGCATCACCAACATTTTGACCCACCTGCAGAAAATGCTGGCCAAGCATTGAGCTCACTTTGTTGCTGCCTTAACGATTTGGCTGGGGTAGCAATGTTCCGGGCTTTTTGATTTGGATTTCTGCCATATTCAATTAGAGTCAGTCTGGCTGCGATTTTCAGCGTGACGCCTGACAATGGCTATTCCCGATTATCATCCCCTCGATGCTGCCCCGTGCTGTCGCCGATCGTCGTCTACTTCGTCATCAACGCGATTGCCGGCCAGGCCGCGGCCTTCTCGGCGGTCGGTGCCATGCTGATGGGGGTGATCGTGACGGGCCTCTTCGTCGCCATCTCGATGACGGCGGGCGGCGGTGCCTGGGACAACGCCAAGAAGTCCTTCGAGGACGGTTTCGTCGACTCGAAGGGTGTGAAGCACTTCAAGGGTTCCGAAGCCCACAAGGCAAGCGTCACCGGCGACCCCTACAAAGACACGGCGGGCCCCGCCGTCAATCCGATGATCAAGATCGCCGACATCGTGGCGCTATTGCTGCTGGCGGTGCTGGCCGGGCATTGAGCTGAAGATCAATCTGTGACCAATGCGAGGGCCGGAGCCACAAGCTCCGGCCTTTGGCGTTTAGCCGGCAACGGGCCCGGGCCGGACGCGGTACGCCGCCGTTGACCGTGGACACTCGCGGGTGTATCCCAAGCGATAGGGGCCTGCGACCTGGAGTGTCTGGTAATGATTACTTGCAGATGCCATTTGCCCCTTCTTTATCAAGCAACACGAACTGAACCGGCATTGGAAAATGCGTGGTGGATCGAGTGCGGCCCTTGCCGCTCTGCCTGAGGTTGCGCCGTTATAGGCCCGCCGAACGCCCTTCAACTTTTGCAAGTGCAGGAGATTCCCCATGGCAACTTTTATTGGCACATCTGGTTTCGACATCGCGGATGCGGGCAACGGCGCCCTGCTGGGGTTCGTCTCGACCGGGATCACTGCAATCGATCTGTTACTTCTTAAAGACGGGCTGGGGGACCTGATCAGCGGCCTTGGCGGCAACGACATCATCACCGGCGGTAGCGGCGATGACATCATTATTGGCGGCCAGGGCACCGACTTCATCAATGGCGGAGTTGGCGACGACGTCATCCAGGTTTTCGAAGGTGAGATCGGCGACAACGTCGATGGTGGCACCGAAACCCTTCCCGGCGGCGGCACGGCCTCGGGCAACGACAGGCTTGATCTGAGTGGGCTGGTCACCAATACTGCCATCGTCAATCTCACCACCGGCCTATGGTCAACTTCGGCTGGCGCCGGAATCACCACGATCACCGGCATTGAAGGTCTGATCGGCGGTCAGGCCAACGACCGGCTAACCGGATCTGACCGCAGCAACACAATCAGCGGCGGTGGCGGCGATGATTTC
>JANPCS010000189.1:0-3408 GCA_031431065.1 Hyphomicrobiales bacterium
GGCATACATGTGCTCGCCGAGCACCACACTGACGCCTTCGACCCAGTCCAGCGCGCTGACGGCCCTGCGCATGTCGTCAGCCATCAGGAACGAAAAATTGGCGGCGCACCAATAGGTCGGCAGGCGGAAGGCGATGTGGACGCGATTCTCCGCATCCACATCGGCGCTGGTGACGAAGTTCAGCTCGGTCACCGATTCATCCAGCTCGGGGTCGGTCACGCCCTGCAGGCAGGCCCAAACCTGGGCCTGTTTCTCAGTCCTTTCCACGGCGTGACCTTCCATGGCAATCACCGCGGCGCGTGCACGGCTTCAAGCAGGTGGGCGTAACCGCCGCCCGCCTTGATCTTCTTTTTCTGCGCCTCGATGTCGATGCCATAGAGCTTGGCGGCATTCAGACCCAGGATCTTGGTCTTGATTTCCTGGGTAAGAACCTGCCCGGTCTCCTTGCTGACACTGTCGGGAAGTTCGAAGGCCATGAATTTGTCGATCAGCCACTTGGGTGTCCAGATGCCGTAATCGCTGCCGTAGAGAATCTTGTCCGGCCCGATCCAGAACAGCAGTTCCGAGATGATATGGGCGAAGTACTCGGGCCGCGAGTGGATGAAGGGCAGGGCCACCGCGAGACCGGCATAGACGTTGGTTTCCTGCGTGGCGATCCAGCAGAAATCGTCAAGACGCGGCAACCCGCAATGCTCGATGATGAAGTTCAGGCCCTGGAAGTCGGTCGCGGCATCGTCGACGTCCTTCACATCGAAGGCATCGCGGTTCAGCGGCAGGATGGTGGGGCCCTTGTGGACATGCAGGTTCTTGATGCCGAGCTTCTGGGCGGCTTCGAGAAACTTATACGATTCCTTATCGGTGAGCTTGTAGCCCCTGGATTCGCCTTTCCATTCGGCGGTGTAGATCTTGGCACCCTTGATTTTGTGCTTCTCCGCCATCTCGTGCAGGCGCTCGAGGCCCTTGTTGCCGTCGCGCGGATCGAAGGCGGTGTTGAGAATGAAACGGTCGGGATGAGCCTTTTTCATCGCCGAACTGCGCTCGGTGGTGTTGAAGCCATGCGTGTAGAAGTCGGTGAGATAGGTCGGCTGCAGGATGGCCATGTCGTCATAACCCGTCACGAACAGGTCGTTGTACATGTCCTCGGCGCTGTATTTCTCGAATTTGTCCTTGGGCCAGCGCTCCTCGGCGGGGCTCAAGCCGTTATGATAGGCATAAAAGCACTCGATGAACTGCTTGCCATGCACGTTCTTCTGGTTGGCCGGACTGCCATCCCAGAAGTGGGTGTGTCCGTCGATGACGAAGATTTCTTCGCCCTTTGCTGTCCTGTACATGGCGCGGCTGTGCTCCCATCACGATTCTATTGTGGTTTGTTTGATTCCAGAGTTCCGGATGGCCGAACGCGCTTCGGCCATCCGGCCGCATGTAAGCAACTAGACGATGTATTCCATCATCTCGTTCATATCGCCGAAACAGATGACCGTGTTGTCATCGGTCATCACCATGCGCCCATAGTGCGTCGATGTCGAAATCTCGAAAAGATGCGGTGTCATGGGACGGCCGAGCTCCTCGGAGATCTCGTCCATTTTGAAGACCATCTTGCCGTCGCCGTCGATGCGGATCATCGCCGGCATGTAGGTGACCGTGGTGTTGTCGTGACGGGCCATGACGGTGGCGATGGCGCGGGCCTCGACGCTGTCGTTCATCGTGACGCCGCATTGGAAGGATACCGTGTCCTTGAACTCGATGTCCTTCATCGACTTGAAGATATTGGCTGTCTGTTGCATGAACTTGTCTCCTTGAATGTATTGATTGACTGCCGCGATCAGGCCAAATTGGCGGGAACTTTCAGGCCGAGTTCGGAGGCGATCGCCTTGATGCGGTTCTTGGCGTGGGCGAGTGCGTCGGCGAAGCTGGCGACCTTGACCCGGGGCTGCGACCAGATCGGCTGCAGCTGGTTGGCGGCATCCAGCGCCAGCTTGGTGTGGGTGGCGAACCACCGGTTGAAAAGTTCGGTATTGTGTTTGCCATACTCCGGGTCGGTGCCGAGCAGATGGAACAGTTCCACGGTGTTGGCGAGATTGCGCTCGTAGTCGGCTTCCGCCGCCGAAACGACCGCCGGGGTGATGAAGTCGTTCTGGGCGGAGGCCGCCTGCATGAGGAAGCCCGAGCGGAACAGTTCGCCGACCAAAGGCTCGAACACCGCGTTGGTGGCGAAATACTGCTCGAGGTAGTCGCTTGAACCCATGATCGATTCGATCGACTTCCGCGTGCCTTGCCAGATCGGATCGTCCAGCCAGTGGGTCTTGCCTGCCGCAGCGTCGAAGCCGGGAAGGTCAAGGCCGATCTCGCTCAGATACAGCGTGATATCCTGCGAGAACCGCAGCTTGTAGGACGAATTGGTCAGGATGGCATTGTTGACCATCTGGGTATAGCCATAGCGCTGGGCCTGCATGGTCGAGGTGCCAAGGCCGAATTCGGCGTGCTTGTAGGCGCCCAGATGGTTCTGCAGAATCTTGACCCAGGCCGCGTCGAAGCGGGCGGGGGCACCGGACTTGCGGCCGTTCTCGATGGTGTTCTGAACCATGCCGCAGATCGTCGACTGGCGTTGATAGTGGGTGCGCTCCCACTCCTGATCGACGGCCCGGAACTTGTGCCAGTTGGAACTCTTGGCCGCCGTCCAGTCCTTGGAATAGGTCGGCGTACCGTCGGGGAACGAGATGATCCAGTCCTGGAGCAGATAGCGCTCCGGATCGGGCTGGACATCGACCGTCATGTCCTCGTAGTGGCTGGCCTTGCGGCCCTTCGGTTCGAAGTAATTGTACTTGCGGCTATCGGAGCCTGGAAACGTTGCCGATCCTGCGGCCCCTGACTTGGCGGGTGCAGCGGGTGCGGCCTTGCTGGTTTGTGCGCTCATGTCGTCCTCCCTGGTTTGCTTCTCGTGCGATGCTCGTCATGGCGCCGTCATCGCGTTGCCGGCGTAAACTTGTCGAAATAGATGTGTTCGGGTTCGACGCCCGCCATCTGCAGAACCGGCAGCATGGCATCGATCATCGGGGTTGGCCCGCAGGCATAGGCATCGATCTTGCCTGGCAGCTTTTCGGCTGCGAGGTGGCGCTTGACCACCTCGTGCACGAAGCCGGTCTCGCCATCCCAATTGTCGCCGTCGGTGGCGTTGGACAGGGCCGGAATGAATCTGAAGTCCGGCAGACTGCCGGCGATATCCTGCAACTCCCGCAAGTAGAAAAGATCGGTGCGGGCGCGGGCGCCGTAAAAGAAACGGATCGGCCGCTGCTCGCCGCTGGCAATGTGATCCGACAGGATCGACCACAGCGGCGACATGCCGGAGCCGCCGCCGATCAGCAGCATGGGGCCTGGCCGCTCTTCTCGCCGGAAGCAGGTGCCATAGGG
>JANPCS010000190.1:0-6742 GCA_031431065.1 Hyphomicrobiales bacterium
GCCAAGAGCGACTGGGTCGAACTCTGCAGCAGCTCACTTGTGGCAGGTTCAGCAAGGTCTTTCTTCGAGAAGCACTTCACGCCATTCCGGGTCATCGACAAGCGACGGCCCGAAGGGTTGTTCACAGGCTACTACGAGCCAGAGGCTGAAGGCTCGCGTACTCCCGGCAAGACTTTCTCCGTACCGATTTATCGCCGGCCCGCCGATCTCGTGCGATTTGACCAAGAGCAAAAAGACATATCAGGCCTCGACTATGGCCGCCTCGTCGATGGCAAGCCAGAGCCCTATTTCAGCCGCAAGGAGATCGAGCAAGGCGCCCTGACCGGCCAGAGTCTCGAGCTGGCCTGGTTGAAGGATTGGGCCGACGGATTCTTCATCCACATCCAAGGATCGGGCCGTATCCGTTTCGCCGACGGATCGGTCAAGCGGTTGTCCTATTCCGCAAAATCCGGGCGGAGTTATACCGCCATCGGGGCGTTGTTGGTTAAGCGCGCGGCCCTTACGCGTGAGCAGATGTCGATGCAAACGATCCGCTCATGGATGCGGGAACATCCAGCCGAGGCGCGCCACCTGATGTGGGAAAACGAATCGTTCGTCTTTTTCCGCGAGGCGCAGCTCGAAGACCCATCATTCGGGGCGCTTGGGGCACAGCATGTGCAGTTAACGCCTGAGCGCAGCCTCGCCATTGATCGGAAAGTCTGGATGTTCGGAACTCCGGTTTGGCTTGAGACAAGCTACCCATCACCGGCCGATGGAAAGCCCCTGTCTTTCAATCGTCTCTTCATCGCTCAGGATACCGGCACCGCTATCGTGGGTTATGCCAGGGGTGATGTATTCTGGGGTTTCGGTGAAGATGCGGCACGTATCGCGGGGCAGATGAAAAGCTCCGGAAATATGTCGGTGTTGTTGCCGAACTCCGCCGCCAGGCGGTTGCGGCTGATCCCATGAGCCGCAAACCCGAGGACTTCGACCTCTGGGTCGAAACCGCGAAGACGGTCAAACCTCTGCGCCGTCCGTTAACGTCCCGCAGTGCTTCAACATCGCTTGTCAAGCCCAAGCTCGAAATCACCAAGCATCGCGTCTCGCCTTCAAGTCCGCACCTCCCGTCACCCGCTGCCCATCGTAAATCGCCGCCGCAGATCACCGGACTCGACCGGCGGACCGTTCAACGGCTGACACGTGGCAATGTCGAGATCGAGCGCCGCCTCGATCTTCATGGCATCGGTACTGAAATGGCGCGTGTACGGCTCTTGCAGTTCCTGCGTGAGTCACAAGCCACGGGCATGCGCACCGTGCTGGTGATAACCGGCAAGGGCGACTCACCATATTCGCGTCACACGCTTCATGGCGCCGATCACTTTCATTCCCCGGAGCGTCAGGGCCGGTTGCGGCGGCTCGTGCCGGACTGGTTCCATGATGCCGAGTTTCGCGCCATCGTGTCGGGTTATCAACCCGCTCATCCCAAACACGGCGGCGGCGGTGCCTTCTATGTGAAGATCAGGCGGCTTCGGGAAGACCGATGACGCCCTTCGGCGACAGAATGCGAAGGCTACGCTCCGAACGCGGCGTCACGCTAAAGGACATGGCGGAAGCGATCGGCGTATCCTCGGCCTACTTGTCGGCACTCGAACACGGTAAACGCGGCCGGCCGGGTTGGCATCTGATCCAGCGCATTATTGCTTACTTTAACATCATCTGGGACGATGCCGAAGATGTCGTCCGGCTGGCGCGAATCTCGCATCCGCGCGTCACCATCGATACGGCGGGCCTCTCCCCCAAGGCGACGGAAGTTTCGAACCGGCTCGCCGATGAAATCGGCAAACTCGATCCCGCAGCTCTCGATGAAATCCTTGGATTACTCGATCGGCGCAAGATCAGAACTAAAGGATGAATTTCGAGAGATCGGAGTTACGCGCCAGATTGCCGACGTGTATTTCAACATAGGCCGCGTCGATCAGAACCGTCTCGCCTGATCGGTCTGGTGCGGCAAAACTAATCTCATCGAGCAGCCGTTCCATGACGGTCTGCAGTCGCCTGGCACCGATGTTCTCGATGTTTGCATTGGTATCGGCGGCGATCCCGGCAATGGCGGCTACGCCATCGTCTGTGAATTCGAGGGTCACGCCCTCGGTCGCCAGCAGCGCCCTGTATTGCTTGATGAGGCTGGCCTCAGGCTCGGTCAGAATCTTCTGCAGATCGCCGCGGTCAAGTGCCTTCAATTCGACGCGGATAGGAAGCCGGCCTTGCAATTCGGGAAGCAAGTCGGAAGGCTTGGCAGTATGAAAGGCACCCGATGCGATGAACAGGATGTGATCGGTCTGCACCGCGCCGTGCTTGGTTGAAACCGTCGTGCCTTCGATCAGCGGCAGGAGATCGCGCTGCACACCCTCGCGGCTGACATCGGCTCCCTGCCGCTCGGAGCGTGCGCAGATCTTGTCGATCTCGTCGAGAAACACGATGCCGCTCTCCTCGACGGCGGTAATCGCATCCTGCACAATCTGGTCCTGATCGAGAAGCTTGTCCTGCTCCTCGACAAGGAGAACATCGTGGCTGGCCTTGACGGTGAGGCGTTTCGCCTTAGTGCGCCCGCCAAGCGCCTTGCCCAGCATCTCCGACAGGTTGATGACGCTGGCTGAGCCGCCCGGCATTCCCGGAATGTCGAAACTCGGAGCACTGCCCGAGTCAGTGACCTGGATTTCGATTTCCTTGTCATCGAGTTCTCCGGATCGCAACTTCTTGCGGAAAGATTCGCGCGTCAACTCCGAGGCACTGGCGCCGACCAGGGCCTCGAGCACCCGGCGCTCGGCATTGGTGCGAGCCTGCACCTCCACACCTTTGCGTCGCGCCGCTTTCACCATGGCGATTCCTGCCTCGACCAGATCGCGGATGATCTGATCGACGTCGCGGCCGACATAACCAACCTCGGTGAACTTGGTGGCCTCAACCTTGATGAACGGCGCGTTGGCCAGCTTTGCCAGACGCCGGGCGATCTCGGTCTTGCCGACGCCGGTCGGTCCGATCATCAGGATGTTCTTAGGGGTAACCTCCTGGCGTAATGGTCCCTGCAGTTTCTGCCGCCGCCAGCGGTTGCGAAGTGCGATGGCAACGGCCCGCTTGGCATCCGATTGCCCGACGATGTGACGATCAAGTTCGGAAACGATTTCGCGCGGAGAAAAATCTGACATAAACTCACTCGTTCTGTGGAGACAAAGAGGAAACGAAAGACCCCGTGAAGCAGTCGCAACTCATTGCCATGTTCGGCTTCGCCAAAATGGAGAGCATCATGTGTCGAGACTTTCAAGGGTAAGGTTGTTGTTGGTATAGACGCAGATATCTGCAGCAATCGCCATGGCCTTGCGGGCGATTGTCTCGGCGTCCATGTCGGTGTCAATCAATGCCCGCGCTGCCGCCAGCGCATAATTGCCACCGGAGCCGATGGCGACAACTCCGCGCTCCGGCTCCAGCACATCGCCAGTGCCGGTGAGAACCAGCGTCACGGTTCGGTCGGCGACGATCATCATCGCCTCGAGCTTCCGCAAGTAGCGATCCGTGCGCCAGTCCTTGGCGAGATCGACGCAGGCCCTGGATAGCTGGCTCGGATATTGTTCCAGCTTGGCTTCCAGCCTCTCGAACAGCGTCATGGCGTCGGCCGTCGCCCCGGCAAATCCGCCGATCACCAATCCGTTGCCCAAAGGCCGCACCTTGCGGGCATTGCCCTTGATGATGGTTTGCCCAAGGCTGACCTGGCCGTCGCCAACCACCACGACCGTGTTGGCCTTGCGCACCGAAAGGATCGTCGTTCCGTGCCATATCCGCGGCTCTGACATCAGCTGCTCCTTGCCCTGCAATTCCAACATGTAGGCTGTGGAAAGCCGAAAGAAAAGCCACCCTTGGCCAATTCCTTTTGCATCTGCTAAGAGGCGGCCAGTGAGGATGGCGGGTAGAAGGAATGCGCAAGGCTGCAGTCGACCGAAAGACCACCGAGACCGGGATCGCCGTAGCAATTGATCTCGATGGCACCGGCACGTTTGACATCAAGACTGGTGTGGGCTTTCTCGACCATATGCTGGAGCAGCTGTCGCGCCATGCGCTGATTGACATCAAGCTTGCTGCCCAAGGCGACCTGCACATCGATTTTCACCATACCACCGAGGATTCGGCCATTGCCCTGGGGCAGGCGGTGTCCAAGGCATTGGGGGATCGCAAGGGTATCCGCCGTTACGCCAGCCTGCAGCTACCGATGGATGGAACGCTGATCAGGGCCGCCATCGACGTCTCGGGCCGTCCGTTCCTCGTCTGGAAGGTTGCTTTCACCGCCCCCAGGATCGGCGAGTTCGACACCGAACTGGTGCGCGAATGGTTCCAGGCTTTTGCCATGAACGCCGGCGTGACGCTGCACATCGAGACGCTCTACGCCGACAACAATCATCACATCGCCGAATCCTGCTTCAAGGCACTGGCCCGGGTGTTGCGCGAGGCGGTCGAGATCGATCCGCGCCAGAAGGACCGGATTCCTTCGACCAAGGGCACGCTGGCGGGCTGATGGCACTCTTCAACATTCTCGAAGCGCCAGACGGCAATCCGGATCGTGTTGTCGCCGTGAAAGAAGGCTTTTCTGCCGGGGCCCTTGTCTTCACAGTGTTCTGGGCGCTGTGGCAGCGCATGTGGGTTGTGGCGGCCGTTCTCTTCGCGCTGTTTGCCATCATCGCTTTTGCCGTCAATGCGCTGAACTTCAATCCCGTCGCTGCAAGCGTGCTTCAGGCGGCGATCGCCTTGGTTTTCGGTTTCGAGGCCCGCAGGCTCCGCATCATGTCGCTCGAACGCGCCGGCTTCCACGCCAAGGGCCTGATCGAAGCATCGAACCGCGAAGTCGCCGAACTCGACTATTTCATGGGCCGCCAAATTCATCCGGCTAAAGTGCCGCCACCGATTCTTCCGCCGGCTTCGCACGATACACTCGGACTGTTCGGAAACGTGTGATTCCCTTATGACTGTTGCAATCGTCGATTATGGATCTGGCAATCTGCACTCTGCCGCCAAGGCCTTTGAGCGCGCGGCGCGTGATAGTGGGCTTGGCACTCCGGTCTTCGTGATCGCCGATCCAGACAAGGTGCGGGCCGCCGACCGCATCGTGCTGCCGGGCGTTGGTGCCTTCAAGGATTGCCGCGATGGGTTGAAGGCGGTTCCCGGAATGTGGGAGACACTTGAAGACGAAGTCATCCGCCGCGCCAAGCCGTTCCTCGGCATCTGTGTTGGCATGCAGTTGATGGCAAGCGAGGGCCGCGAGCACGACCTTACCAAAGGCTTCGGCTGGATTCCCGGAAGCGTGGATCCGATCTTGCCGCGTGGGCGTGAATTCAAGATTCCCCACATTGGCTGGAACACATTGGAAGTGATGCGGCCGCACGCCCTGCTGAATGGCATCGCGCTCGGCCCAGATGGCCTTCACGCCTATTTCGTTCACTCATTCCACTTGCAACCGCATGCGGCGGGCGATCTGATTGCCACCGCCGATCATGGTTCGGCCATAACCGCCATCGCCGGGCGCGACAATTTTGTGGGCACCCAGTTTCATCCCGAAAAGAGCCAGGCTCTCGGCCTGGCGTTGATCGCCAATTTCCTCAAGTGGAAACCATGATTCTGTTTCCCGCCATCGACTTGAAGGACGGGCAATGCGTGCGCCTGAAGCTCGGCGACATGGATCAGGCAACCGTGTTCAACACCGACCCGGCCGCCCAGGCCGCGACATTCGAGGCGCAAGGTTTCAAGTGGCTGCACCTTGTCGATCTCAATGGCGCCTTCGCCGGCAAGCCGGTGAATGAGACGGCTGTCGAAGCAATTCTCAAGTCCGTGACAATACCGATCCAACTTGGTGGCGGCATTCGCTCGCTGGTGCAGATCGAAACTTGGCTCGCCAAGGGTATCAAGCGGGTGATCCTCGGAACTGTGGCGCTGCACGATCCGGCACTGGTTCGCGAAGCCTGTAGGAAATTTCCAGGCCGCATCGTTGTCAGCATTGATGCCAGGAAGGGACATGTCGCGGTCGAAGGTTGGGCCGAGACTTCGAAACTCACTGCCATCGCGCTGGCCGAGCGTTTCGTTGATGCAGGCGTCAGCGCCATCGTCTTCACCGATATCGAACGCGACGGCATTCTGAAAGGCCTCAATATCGACTCGACTCTGGCGCTCGCCAATGCCGTTGGCATCTCTGTTATTGCGTCCGGCGGGCTTGCCTCGATCAACGATATCCATCGCCTTCTCGAACCAGATTGCCGGATTCTCGAAGGCGCCATATCGGGCCGCGCAATCTATGATGGCCGCATCGATGTGAGCGAGGCCCTGCGTCTTACCGGCAAGGCCGCGTAATGCAGAAAGCTCGTCTCATTCCCTGCCTCGATGTCAAAGATGGCCGCGTCGTCAAGGGCGTCAACTTTATCGATCTGCGCGATGCCGGCGATCCGGTGGAGATTGCCAAGGCCTATGATGCCGCCGGTGCCGATGAATTGTGCTTTCTCGACATCACCGCCACGCATGAAAATCGCGGCATCATTTTCGATGTCGTGTCGCGCACCGCCGAAGCCTGTTTCATGCCATTGACGGTTGGCGGTGGTGTGCGGACGCTGGACGATATCCGTAAGCTGTTGCTGGCCGGTGCCGACAAGGTCTCGATCAATTCCGCCGCCGTCGCCGACCGTGATTTCGTGCGCCAGGCGGCGCAAAAATTCGGCGCCCAATGTGTTGT
>JANPCS010000191.1:0-27158 GCA_031431065.1 Hyphomicrobiales bacterium
GGGCCGCACCGGTCTTGCCGTCACCCGTCACGATGTTGACGACACCGGACGGCAGGCCTGCCTCGCGACAGATTTCGCCGAATGCCAAGGCTGTCAACGGCGTGAACTCGGCGGGCTTCAGCACCACTGTATTTCCCGCCGCAAGGGCTGGCGCAATCTTCCACGCCAGCATCAGCAGCGGAAAATTCCACGGGATGATCTGGCCGCAGACGCCCAAGGGCTGATAACCCGGGAATTCATCCTGCAGCATCTCGGCCCAACCGGCGTGATGATAGAAGTGCCGGGCGACGAGCGGGATGTCGATGTCGCGCGACTCGCGGATGGGTTTGCCATTGTCCATGGTTTCAAGCACCGAGAGGAAGCGCTCGCGCTTCTGGATCAGCCGGGCAATGGCATAAAGATGCCTCGCGCGGTTGTGGCCCGGCAGTTTCGACCAGGCGCCAAAGGCTTTGCGGGCGGCCTTCACCGCCAAATCTATATCGGCGGCCGAGCCCTGCCCCACGCGGGCAAGCCTTGCACCCGTTGCCGGGTTCATCACGTCGAATAGCTGGTTGCTCTTCGGCTCGGTGAAGGCGCCATTGATGAAATGGCCGAAGCCCTTGTCATTCGCCTTCAGCCAATCGGTGATGTGGCCATTGGCTTCCGGTGCGGGGCCATAATCCATGGTGTCGAGTATCTCTTTGACGCGTGGCATTCTCAAAACTTTCTCAGGCGAGTGCGTGGTGCGTAAGGGCGGAATAGCGGCCGGTGACGTGATGTTCCAACTGGCGCTCGATGTCGGCGAGCATGGATGAAGCCCCGATACGGAAGAGATCGGGCTCGAGAAAGCGGCGGCCAAGCTCTTCCTTCATCAGAATGAGCCATGACAGGGCGTCTTTCGACGTTTTCAGTCCGCCCGCCGGCTTGAAGCCGATCTGATAGCCGGTGAGCTCGCCGTAATCCCTCAGTGCACGGACCATTGTAAGGCTGACCGGCAGTGTCGCATTGACATCTTCCTTGCCGGTGGAGGTCTTGATGAAATCGGCGCCGGCCTGCATCGCCACCATCGAAGCCTTGTAGACATTGCGCAACGTCTTCAAGTCACCGGTGGCGAGAATAGCCTTCATGTGGGCGTCGCCACAGGCCTCACGCATCGCGGCCACTTCGTCATAGAGCGATGTCCAGTCCTGCTTCAACACCTGGGTACGATGAATGACGATATCGATTTCCGCTGCCCCTTCGCCCACCGCATAGTGGATTTCGGCGAGGCGCTGCGGCAGCGGTGTGAGGCCTGCCGGAAAGCCGGTAGCAACCGAGGCAACCGGAATGCCGGATCCTTGCAGCGTCTTGACGGCAGAGGCGACCATCGCTGGATAGACGCAGACGGCACCCACTTGTGGCGGCGCATCGCCGAGGCCGAGCGCTTCGACGATATCATCACGCAGCGGACGCTTCGCCTTGGCGCAAAGGCGATGGACGCGGCCATCGGTATCATCACCCGACAAGGTAGTGAGATCGATACACTGGATGGCTTTCACAAGCCAGGCGGCCTGATAGTCTTTCTTCACCGTGCGGCGCGTGGCCAAGGTGGCGGCGCGGCGTTCGCTGGCCGAGAGATTGACCTGCACATCCTCGAACCATTCGATCTTGAGGGCGGTGCCGGGGTTGCGCTCGACCGGTGCAAAGCCCGCTGGTACCGGGCTCAAAGGACGCAGATCATTCATGGCTCAACTCCTCGGGGCACCTTGGTCAATGCACAAGCCTAAGTGTTTTACCGGACATTCGCTCCGGCGTGAAGGCAGGTGGTCTAAATCCCATCGCGAAGCATCGTGAAGTAGTTGTCGTGGCCAACCTGGCCCCCCTTCATGGCGATCTCGATGCCATCCAGCGCGGGTTTGCCACTATGGGCGCGGCAAAGTGGCGAACCGGGCGTTTCCATCATGGGAAAGCGCATGGTGAGAGCAAAAACATCGAGCTGGCTCAAGGCGTGGCTCGATGTATCGCCGCCGGCGAGTATGGCGCGTTTCAAGCCGCAAGCGGCAATGCATTGGCGCGCGATTTGGCCTAGCGCCTGCCCAACGCGGTGGCGGCTTCCCGGAATGGCATCAAGCGCCGAGGTCTTGTCCATGTCCGGATCGACAGCTGTGTAGACGATGACGCTCCGGCCTTGTTGCAGCAGATGAATAGCTTCGCCGGAGAGGCGCGAAATATCAGATTGACCTTCTTGAGATGCCAACGCGATGGGATCTGCCGCAAGCCCGGCAAAGCCATGGGCCAGTGCATGACGTATTTGCCTGGCGGTCGTCGGCGAACAGCTGCCTGATACGGCGACGATGCGATCGACACGGTCAAGTGGCGGAAATTCGGTTGCGGGATTGAGGCTTCCATCTTCAGTAAGTGCCCTGACGATCGCGTAGTTGATGCCGGAAGAACCAGCAACAAAAGGGCCAAGTCTCAACAATTGCCGGCCAGCTTCCAATTGGGTTGCGGCATCGAATACGTCAAAGAGCAAGATGCCTTCCTTGGCCGTATCGGGCGTGGACAGCTCATTGGCGGGGACGAGCGTGACCGGAAGCCCTGTCTGCCTGGCAAGATGGAGGCGGAGATCGGACTCGGTCATCGGGGTGACCGGGTGACGGCTCATCACCGGATGGCGGTCGATGCGGTATGTCTCGCCCCGATAGGCCGCGAAGAGGTGGCCGAATGCCGTATAGCGCTTCAGTTGCGGCGCGCCGACGACGAGCGGGATACTCCGCTGGCCGAATACCTCGGCGCCGATTTCAATGGCGCGTCCGATGTTTCCGATGTGCGGAGCGGAATCGAAAGTAGAACATACCTTGTAGTGGCAAAACCGGGCATCGAGCGACTTCAGCCAATCAAAATACTTCGGCAGGTTCTGGTCCATCCAGTCCGGCGTCTCGCTGCGGCTGGTGCCGGCGATGCCGATTGCGCGATAACCTGAAAAGCGGCGGAACTCATCTTCACTTGGCAACTGCGTAAACAGCACCGTATTTATACCGTGGAGACTCAATGACTCCATCACATCTGTGGAGCCGGTGAAGTCATCACCATAAAACGAGAAAAGAAGCCCGGTCATCAAGTTGCCTTGCCATCGCCGAAGAAGGCCAATGACTGGGCGAGTTCCGGATGCTCTCTTGCATAGGTCTCGAGCGGCACGCCCTGCACCGCTGCCTCCCAGGCCTGTTTCACGGCGCGTACACCAGCAGCGGGTCCGCCAGGATGACTGACGATGCCGCCGCCGCAGAGATAGAGCAAATCCAGTGTCTGTCCGGTGCGAGCATAGGTCTCAGGCGCCTGGCCGCCCCATTGGCCCGAACCCGCAACGGGGAGCGGACAATCGGCTTCGCTGAAGATCGGAGTCTTCAACGCATGGAAGGAAGCAACGAAACTTTCGTCCGGCTCCCAGTATTTCACCTTGATGCCGTTGATCTGGAACTGATCCACACCAAGTAATCTCCAGACCTGTTGGTAAACAGAAAAGTCCAATCCCAATCCTGGATGGCGGGTGAGAATATCCCAGCCATTGCGATGGGCATGCAACACCAGGCCCGAACGCTTGCGCAGGAAACTCATGCCACCGAAACCGATCGAGTTGATATTGATGACGGCACAATTGCCGCCGGCATTCAGAACCATATCATGGTTGCGCATCAATAGGTCCGGGTCGGCATGGCTGATGCCGAAGGCATACATGACTTTCCGGCCGGTGCGCTGCTCACGTTCAAGGATCAGCGGCATAATATGCTTCACCCGCTCGTCCAGCGGCGAATAGACGGGGCTCATAAGCTTCTCATCGTCCTTGATGAAGTCGGCATCGGCTTCAATCAGTTCCCGCACGAGTTCGGCTGTTTCATGAGGCCGCAAACCAAGCGCTGGCTTGACAATGGTGCCGATGATCGGGCGATTATGGACGCCAGTCAATCTGCGGCTGCCGGCGATGCCGAATTGCGGGCCTGGATGCGCCGTCCGGAATTCTTCGGTCAATTGCATCCCCGTCACGCGGATACCGGTGAAGCCTCTGATCGACCAGATGCCGCCGATGGCGATGGTCATCAGTGCGGCGAGGTCAGTGCCGATGGCATCGAGCGGAAAGTCGATGTCGGCTTCCGCCCGGTTGAACGGCCCCGGCTCAGCTGATGGGAAGGACGGCTGCGCCAGTGGCTGAAGCCGGCGCAATGCGCTGACCCGGGCGGCGACCCGGGCCTTGAGTTCCTCCGTTTCGCCGGGCACCGGAACAAAGGTACCGGTCGATTGGTCGGAGGCGATCTTCTCCGCCAGGCGCGCTGGATCACCCGCCGTCTCAATGAGGTAGGTCAGCCTGATGACGGAGTGGAGCGGATTGTGCATCGCTTGTTTGCCGGTATGTTTGCCTGTTCTGATGCCAAACTAGCAGTGTACTCCCGAAACATGCAAACCGAACGCAGCGCTTCAGAGCTTGCGGAACCGGTCGCCATAGCGCCCGCCTTGTCCCGCTGGAAATGCTCCCTCCACGAGAAACCGCTGATGGCATCGCTGCAGTGACTTGGCGTCCAACGTGACACCCAGTCCCGGCCCCTGAGGCAAAGGCGCCAGGCCGTTCTCAAAAATCAGGGGCCCACCTTCGATAACATCGTCGGCATACCAATGGAGCAGCGTCTGACTGGCACCACGCACATGCTCCAGTGCCGCTGTCAGGTGCAGATAGGCGGCGCTGGCAATCCCGGTTTCGCCGCTGTGAAAACGAAAGCCGACATTGAAGGCTTCACAGGCGCGGACAAACTCGACGGTCCGGCGTATGCCGCCGTGCTCGTTGATGTTGGTGACGATGGCATCGGGGCACCTGAGGCGCACAGCCTTGGGGAGGTCGAAGATGTGGGCGGAGAACGAGACTTTGGTGTGCTGGCGCAGTTCGGCCATCTCCTCGTAGGTCTCGACCGGTTCTTCAAACCAGGCGATGTCGAAGTCCTCGAGTTTCTTCATGGCGAACCGCGCCGCCGGCACGGTCCAAACACCGTTGGCATCAAGGCGTAGTTCACGCCCGCCGATGGCGGCACGGACTTCGCGCACCATGCGGATTTCCTCGTCGAGAGCTACGGTGCCGAGCTTGCCCTCGAAGATATGCGAGCCATGCCGTTCAATCATGTCGGCACAATACCTGGCTATGTCCGTGGCAGTGCTTTCGCCCGGCTCGCTGGTGTTCGGAAGCCTGAAGCTGAAATACTCCGTCAGCGGAATATCGGAGCGGACGGCGCCACCCAGCAGCAGGCAGAGCGGCACATTTTCAATCTTGCCGCGCGCGTCCCACAGCGCCATCTCGATGCCGCCGAAAGCCCGGCGGGCGGCAGTGACATTGCCCCACGGCGTATAGCTCATCGCCGGGACGGAGCGCGTCTCGGCGGTGTTTATGTCGCGGATATCAAGACCCACAAGACGCTCTTCGAGCGCCATGACGTCAGCGGCGCGATTGCCATCGGCACACTCACCCAGGCCGGTGACCCCTTGATCGGTTTCGACCTGCACCACCGTCTTGGTAAGAGAGGCAATCGAACCGTAACTGAAGCGATAGGGCGCGCGAAGTGGAATGTTCACCGGCGTCGCGCGAATTGCGGTAATTTTCATTGAATTCCTCAGGTTTCGGCGAAGCGCGGCTGATCATTGCGCTCCCAGTCCAGAATGGCCGGCGGCAGAGGCGGCAGCCCACGCACCAGATCGGCGGCCTTCTCGCCGATCATGATTGTCGGAGCGTTGGTGTTCGAAGAATTGAGCAGCGGCATGATCGAACTGTCGCAAACACGAAGACCCGCGATGCCATGCACCTTCAGATCGTCACCAACAACCGACATGGCATCATGCCCCATCTTGCAGGTGCCGGCCGGATGGTGATCGGTCTTGGCCATCCGGCAAGCATAGTCAAAAAGATCCTTCCGGTCCGTCACACCTGCGCCCGGGAGCACCTCTTGCTTCACAAAAGGTGCGAGGGCTGGTTGCGACATGATCTGGCGCGCCATTTCAAGTCCGCGCAACGAGATTTCGAGATCATAGGGCTCGGCCCAGAAATTGGGATCGATCAATGGCGCATCCGAAATGTTTGAGCTGGCAAGCCGCACCGTACCTCGCGAGCGCGGGCGCATGAAAGCAGAGTTGAGAGTGACGCCGGCGTGATCGAGTTTGGCGATGCCCTTTTCAATTCCTGAACCTTGCCCGAAGTGGAACTGGGTATCGGGCGAGCGGGCTTGCGGATCGGCATACCAGAAGGCGCCGGTCTCGAAGAGCGACGATGTCACCGGGCCCGACTTGAAGAGGAGATATTGCAACCCGGCCCACAGCATGCGGTGCGGTTTCTGCAGGCCATCATAGGAATGGTCGCCGGTACATTCGGATATGACGCAAATGTCGACATGATCTTGAAGATTGGAGCCAACGCCGGGCAAGTCATGGACCACCTTGACGCCGACTGACTCCAGGTGCTGCGATGGACCTATCCCTGAAAGCATCAGCAAACGTGGCGAACCGATGGCACCCGACGTCACCAGCACTTCCCGGCCGGCGCGAAAGAGCTGAGCCGTGCCGTTGGCAAGCACCTCGACGCCGATCGCCTTGCCCCGTTCCATAACGACGCGTGTGACCAGCGCATCTGCCATGACTGTGAGATTTGGGCGAGGCCTTGCGGGGTCAAGAAATGCCGTCGCCGCCGAGGATCGCCGGACGCCCTTCTGAGTCAGTTGGTAATAACCAACTCCACGCTGATAGCGGCCATTGAAATCGGAATTGTAGGGAATTCCAACTTGCTGCGCGGCGCGAATAAAGGCATCGCAGACCGGCAGCGCTCCCTTCGGCATCTGGACGCTAAGGGGTCCGTCAGTGCCGTGGTAGCTGTCGTCGAACCGCTGGTTTCCCTCGGCCCGCTTGAAATACGGCAGCACATCGCGATATCCCCAACCTCGACATCCGGCCTCATCGCGCCAGGCATCATAGTCAGCCGCGTTGCCGCGGGTGTAAATCTGCGCATTGATGGTGGACCCGCCGCCGATGACCTTGGCCTGGGTATACCACAGCACCCGGTTCTGCATGTGGGCCTGGGCTACGGTGGACCAGCCCCAGGAGGCTATGCCTTTGGTCATCCTGGCGAATCCGGCAGGCCAGTGGAACAGGTAGTTGGCGTCCGGTCCGCCGGCCTCAAGCAGCAGAACCTTGACGTCCGGGTCCTCGGTCAGGCGCGCGGCGAGCACGCAGCCGGCCGGGCCGGCGCCGGTGATGATGTAATCGTAGTTCGACGTCATCGGCCCTTCCCGGCAGACATCCCTAAACGAGCGGCCTTGCCATTTGTAACCAGATGGTTATCATGCAAGTCAGCAATCAATGTCAAGCGGGGGCGGGAGAGATGCCAGCAATCAAAAACCGGAGATTCGGACGGGTGGACTTGACAGTCACCGACATGGGTTTCGGAGCAGCTCCCATCGGCAATTTTCTGCGGCCTGTCACCGAGGACGTTTCGGATGCTATGGTGCAGCGTGCCTGGGATCACGGCATGCGCTACTTTGATACCGCTCCCTATTATGGCCACGGACTCTCGGAAGCCCGCCTCGGGAACAGTCTGAGATGGAAGCCGCGCAATGAATTCGTCATCTCGAGCAAGGTCGGCCGCCTGCTGATGCCGGCGCCGCGCAAAGTCATCAAGTTCGCGCCGTGGGTCAACGCGCTGCCGAACATTTGTCATTTCGACTATTCCTATGACGGAACCATGCGCAGCTTCGAGGATTCGTTGCAGCGCCTGGGCCTCGAACACATCGATATTCTCTTCATACACGATGCCGATGCGTTCACCCACGGACAAGAAAAGGCCAAGCATTATTTCAATCAGGCGATGGATGGCTGCTACCCGGCGCTTGTGAAACTCAAGGAACAAGGCCTGGTCAAGGCCATCGGCGTTGGCATCAACGATTGGGAGATCATGCTCGACTTCATGAAGGCGGGCGACTTCGATTGCCTGCTGATGGCAGGCCGCTATACGCTTCTGGAGCAGGAGCCGCTCGATGAGTTGCTGCCGTTGTGCGAAAAACGCGGCGCGGCAGTCGTCATCGGCGGTGGATTGAACAGCGGCATCCTGGCCACCGGCGCAATTCCCGGGGCCAAGTATAACTACGCGCCGGCGCCCGAACCTGTCATGGAGAAGGTCCGCCGGATCGAAGCGGTCTGCACGGCGCATGGCGTGCCGCTTGCGGCGGCCGCGTTGCAGTTCTTGCTCGCCCATCCCGCCGTCGCCTCGCATGTTCCGGGCACACGCACCGTCGAGCAGATGGACCAGAACGTGGCCTGGATCAGCCATCCGATCCCCAGGACTTTCTGGACCGACCTGAAGGACAAGGGCTTGCTGCGGCGGGACGCGCCCGTTCCTGCATGAGAATGGCGACGCGAACAGCAAGTTCGATGCGTACGCGCGACCCGACTGCGACGCGCGCCCGGATACTGGCGGCTGCCAAGTCGGAATTTGCCAGGAAGGGCCTTGGCGGTGCGCGGGTTGACGACATTGCCGTCAAGGCGAAGATCAACAAGCGGATGCTTTATCACTACTTTGGCAACAAGGAAGAGCTGTTCCAACGAACGCTTGAAGACGCTTACCTCGCTTTCCGGTCCGCCGAGGCAGCCCTGAAGATCGAGGCGGACGACCCGATCACGGCGTTCAAGCGCCTCGTCACGTTTACCTGGGAATACTACCTCGACAATCCCGAATTCATTACCCTCGTGAACTCGGAGAACCTGCACAAGGCACGGCACATCAAGAAGTCCGAGATGATGGACGACATCAACAAACCCTTCGTCGCCCGCATGAAGACACTTCTGGAGCGCGGCGCTATGGAAGGCGTGTTCCGGCCAGGGCTTGATCCGGTGCAAGTTCTCATCGCCCTCTCAGGCATGGGATTTCACTACCTCACCAACCGCCACACAGGCGCCATCGTCTATGGCCGTGACCTGATGTCGGACCAGGCGAAGCCGGCAAGGTTGAAATTCAACATCGATGCGGTGCTGCGCATTGTTTGCCGGCCTGAATTTTTGATCGAACTGGAGATGCGGGCATGAGCGGCACGGCACTGGTGACGGGTGCCAGACGAGGCATTGGCAGGGCCATAGCGGTGGCTTTGGCCAGCGCCGGATTCGATGTTGCCTTGTGCGATATCAGTCACTCGGACGAGCTTGAAGCGGCGGCAGCAGAAGTCCGCGCCAAGGGCCGGAAGAGTGCCGCCATCGCCGGTGACATCTCCAGAATTGAAGATCACAGCCGCATGCTGAACGAAGCGGAAGAGGCGCTTGGTCCGCTGACCAGCCTCATTAACAATGCCGGAGTCTCGGTGTTGACGCGCGGCGATCTTCTCGAGGTAACTCCGGAGAGTTACGACCGATGCCTCAATGTGAATACCCGCGGCACGTTTTTCCTCACGCAAGCCTTTGCGCGCCGTTTGCTCACAGTGAAAAGCGACAGCCATCGCTCCATTGTGACAGTGTCTTCGGCCAACGCCGTGGCCCCTTCAATTGCGCGCGGCGAGTATTGCGTGTCGAAAGCCGGCGTATCGATGACCTCTAAACTCTTTGCGGCGCGGCTTTCAGACCATGGAATCGGCGTCTATGAAATCCAGCCCGGTTTCATCGAAACCGAAATGACAGCGCCCTCGAAAGCGAAATATGATACGCTCATCGAGGGTGGGCTGACGGTTATCAAGCGCTGGGGAAAGCCCGAAGAAGTGGCACGCATTGCCGTGACGCTGGCTACCGGGCAGATTCCCTATACCAGCGGACAAATCATCCAGGCCGATGCCGGCCTCCTCACCGTGAGGTACTAAGCAATGAAGATCAAGTTGCCACGCGCTCAAGGTATTCCTGAATCCTACACTCTTCAGGGTGAGCCGTTGCCGATCAGCAGACCGCGCGCGCCGTTCAACCGTGTGGCCTTTGCCGCCGCACATGTTGTGGCCGATCCGTTCACGGAGAATGCCCCGTCAGATTTTCCCGCGATCGACTGGGACAGGACGCTCTCCTACCGCTCCTATCTGCTCGATCTCGGATTCGGAATTGCCGAGGCCATGGATACATCGCAGCGCGGCATGGGGCTGGATTGGGCAACCGCACGCGAACTGATCGGCCGCTCCCTGAAGTCGGCGGGCAAACGCGCCAGCATGATTTTTTCCGGTTGCGGCACCGACCACTTGCCGGCCAGCGAGGCCCATTCGCTTGATGACGTGATTCGCGCCTATCTGGAACAACTGCACGCCATTCAAAAACTCAATGGCCGCATCATCCTGATGGCGAGCCGGGCTCTGGTCAGAGTGGCGCGCTCTCCTGATGATTATGTGAATGTCTACTCGCGGGTTCTGGCCGAGGCCGATCAACCGGTGATCCTCCACTGGCTGGGAGAGATGTTCGACCCGGCGCTGGCGGGCTATTGGGGAAGCTCGGACTTCGCAGCGGCGATGGAGACATGCCTCTGCGCCATCAATGCCGATGTCAAGAAAGTTGACGGCATCAAGATTTCACTCCTTGACGACCAGAAGGAGATCGTCATGCGGCGGCGACTTTCTACTTCTGTCAAAATGTACAGCGGCGATGATTTCAACTATCCCGATCTCATTGCTGGTGACGGCCACGGATATTCGCACGCCTTGCTTGGCATCTTCGATGCGATTGCGCCAGCTGCATCAAGCGCTCTCGCAGCACTCGCCAAAGGCAACATGAAAACTTACAATAAACTGATGGCCCCAACCGTGCCGCTGTCGCGGCTCATTTTTCAGGCGCCGACGCAATACTATAAGACCGGCATCGTTTTCCTGGCATGGCTTAACGGGCATCAGGAGCACTTCATCATGGTTGGGGGCGCCCAAAGCATGCGGCCCTTGCCGTATTTCGCGGGCATCTTCAAGCTGGCCGATCAGGCGGGACTACTCGCCGATCCCGATCTGGCCGTCAAGCGCATGAAGCAAATGCTGGCACTCCACGGCGCCTGACATGCGCGACCTCGGTGCGCACCCGGAACTCTGCTCGATCAACACGGCAACGCTGGGGTTTCAGGCCCCCATTGCGGAGGTGATTGAGGCGATAGCGCGCGCCGGATTCGGAGGCGTGGCACCGTGGCGGCGCGAGGTTGAGGGCGAAGACGTTAAAGCCACCGCACGGCGGATACGCGATGCCGGGCTGAAGGTTTCGGGATATTGCCGCAGCACTTACATTCCGGCTGCCACGACCGACGAATTCAAGGCCAATGTGGAGGTCAACCGCCGGGCCATCACCGATGCGGCGGCGCTTGGCGCTTCCTGTTTCGTGATGGTGGTGGGCAGCTTGCCGAAGGGCTCGAAGGACATCGCGGGTGCGCGCGCGCAAGTGACCGAGGCGACAGCACTGTTGCTCGAACATGGCAAGGCGGCGAACGTGAAGATCGCTCTCGAGCCCCTGCATCCGGTTTATGCGGCTGACCGCTCCTGCCTGTCGCTGCTGTCGGAAGCGCTCGACATTTGCGAAGTTATCGAGGGCCAGTCCGGCGATCCATGGCTGGGCGCTCTGGTTGATGTCTATCACGTGTGGTGGGATCCGAATCTCCGCCGCGATATTGCGCGGGCCGGCGCCGCCAAACGCATCTTCGGTTTTCACGTGTGTGACTGGCTGGTGCCGGCCGCGGATGTGCTCAACGACCGCGGCATGATGGGTGACGGGGTGATCGATGTGCCGATGATCCGTGGCCTGATCGAAAATGCAGGCTATCGCGGACCCGTCGAAGTGGAAATATTCTCCAGCGGCAATTGGTGGAAGCGGCCGATGGATGAAACCCTGAGGGTCTGCCGGGAACGCCTCGCGGCCTCAACCTGATCAATCCCAGCGGCCGGCCATCCATGATGGACTGATGGTGCGGCCGCCGCGTGTGCCCAAGCTTGATATCGCAGACATATCATCGGGTGAGAGTGAAGAGCCAAGGGCATTGAGGTTGGACAGGGCATTGGCGGGCTTTGTGGTCATCGGAATGGCAATCACGCCTTGCTGGACGATCCAGCGCAGCACGATTTCCGAAGCCGGGCGCTGCAGCCGCGCGGCAACGTCTTGAATGATTGGCGGCTGCAGCGCCTTGCCGCGCGCCAGGGGACTATAGGCGGCAAGCACGATACCAAGTTCACGCGATGCCGTCAGCAAGTTCGACTGGTCGAGCAAGGGATGGAATTCCACCTGGTTGCAAATGATGGCACCCTTTGCACGCTTCTGCGCCCGGCGCATCATCGGGACGGAAAAGTTGCTGACGCCGATGGCCCGGGCCATGCCCTTTTCCTTCTCGGCCATCAGGCGATCGACGGCGGCATCCAAGTCTTCTTCCGGCGGCGGCCAATGAATGAGCAGCAGATCGGCAGGGCCGCCGAGGCCGTCCATCGATCTGGCAACGCTCGATGCGAAACGCGCACTGCCGAGATTTGAGGGATCGACCTTGGTCACGACAAAGAGTTCGCTTTGCGACACGCCGGACTCCCTGATCGCTCGTCCCACATCGCGCTCGTTACCGTACATTTGTGCCGTGTCGATGTGGCGGTAGCCAAGTTCGAGCGCCATCGAAACCGCGTTGACAGCTTCGCTGCCCTTCAATGGAAACGTGCCGAGCCCCAGAAGGGGAATTCCGTTGACGGCATCCATCGCGACGGCGGGCATCGAGAGCTCCTACTTGATGATGAGAACCTTGGCACGGTCCATGGTGACAGCGACGGCAATCACCAGAATGAATCCGAAGACGATCTGCTGGGCAAAGACCGAGACACCGACATATGTCATGCCGATGCGGACGACCTGCACAATCAATGCGCCAACGAAGGTCCTCCAGATGGAACCAACACCACCGGTTATGGCCGTGCCGCCAACCACAATGCAGGCAATGGCCGGCAGCAGGAATTCATTGGCAAGCGTTGGCGAACCCGAGCCTAGCCGCGCCGCCATGACCACGCCGGCAACGCCGGCCATGGTGCCCGAGAGTGTATAGGCAGCTATCTTGATGCGGTCGACATCGATGCCCGAGGCGATCACCGCGCGTTCCTGCGCACCGATGCCGCGCACCAGCCGCCCGAATGGCGTCAGGCCGAGGATGGCACTCAAGATGATGAGGAAGACTGCTCCCACCCATATCTCATTTGGCACGCCGAGAAAGTCACCGACGGCCCATGTCAGATAGGTCTCACTCAACTCGCCCGGAATGACGACCGACCTGGTTTCCGAGAACCAGTTGCCGGCGCTGAGCACCACGCCGCTGACCGCCAGCGTGGCGATAAATGATGGAATGCGCAACCTGGTCGAAACGTAGCCGCCGGCAAACCCGGCAATGGTGCCGCCCAACACCGCCAGCGGAATGGCGAAGATGCCAAATTGCAGCAGATAGACAGCGAGAATGCAACTCGCCATCGAAGCAACAGCCTGCACCGACAGATCGATGCCGCCGATCATGATGACAAGGGTGACACCCGACGCCATGAGAAACAGCGTCATGGTGTCGGCTGTCACTTCCATCATATTGCCTGGTGAGAAAAAACTGCGGTCGTAACCGCCCACCAGCAACACCAGCAGGACGAGCACGATGAGGGGCAACCAGGTTTGCAGGCGGGCACGCGCTTGGTTTGTCATGTCACACCATGTGACTCACGAGATCGACTTGCGCTGGCTTCCGTCCCGGTGCGGCGTCGAAACTGGCGGTCACCTCGCCGTCACGCATCACCAGGATGCGATGCGACATGCCGATCACTTCCTCAAGCGTGTCACCCAGCAGCACAATGGCCAAGCCTTCCGCCGTCATGTCGCGGATCAGGTCATAGACATCTTCCTTGGCACCAACATCAATGCCGCGCGTCGGGTGATCGAGGATCAGTATCTTCACGCCGGCGATACGCCACTTGGCCAGCACCACTTTCTGCTGATTGCCGCCGGACAAGCTGCCCGCCATGGTGGTGGAAGACGGCGTCTTGATACTCAGCCGCTCGATCCACTGCTTTGCCACGCGCGTCTCATCGGCAAAGCGGATACGGAGGCCTGATACAAACTTCGGTAGGGCGGCGAGCGTCATGTTTTCGGCGACCGAAAACGGTGCCACCAGGCCCTCGACTTTACGTTCCGCCGGAACCAGTCCGACGCCCTTGGCGGTCGCGTCGAAGGCGGCGGAAAATCGGACAGCTGTGCCTGCGATCTCCAGAGTGCCGCCGTCGACCGGCGCATGGCCGGCGAGGCAACGCGCCAGAGCCTCGCGTCCGGAACCAATGACGCCGGCAATGCCGAGTACCTCGCCCTCGTGCAGCGCAAAACTGATATTCGAGAAAGCGCCGGACTTCGAGAGTTCCCTGGCTTCGAGAACCTTTGTCATGGAGGGTGCGGTCTGCCGGGCTTCACGGTAGTACTCGTGATGCAACTGGCGGCCCACCATCAGCTGATGCAAATCCCTTACCGTTGCATCCTTGGCCGCCAATTCCTTGACGCACTTCCCGTCGCGCAAGACATAGACCCGGTCGGAAACTTCCAGCACTTCCTCAAGGCGATGCGAGATGAAGACGAAGGATGCCCTGGCTTTCAGTCCACGGACGATCGAGAACAGGAGATCGGCTTCCTTCTTTTCGAGGACTGACGTTGGTTCGTCGAGCAGGATGGTCACATGGCCGGCGATGCGGCTGTGGAGCGAAAGCGCCTTGGCAATCTCGACCATCTGGCGGCCGGCAAAGGACAGCTCGCCGCAGCGCGTGGCGGGGTTCACATCAAGATGAACCTTGGCAAGCTCAATCGCCGCCGCCTGGTTCATGCGGCGCTTGGAGATGAGGCCGAAGCGGAGAAACTCCTCCTCGCGTCCAAGGAATATATTCTCGGCGACGGTCAACGTCGGCAACACCGATTGCTCCTGGAACACCATGGCGATACCGCAGTCGAAAGCCTGCCGCGGCGAGGAAATTGTAACCGGTTCACCATCGACGAAGATGCCGCCGTGATCCGGGCGGTAGATGCCGTTGAGCACCTTGAGCAGTGTCGACTTTCCCGCGCCATTTTCGCCAATCAGGCCGACAACCTCGCCCTTGTTGATGGCGAAGCTCACATTATCGAGTGCCTTCACGCCCGGAAAGCTCTTCGAAACGCCGCGTATCTCGAGAACGGGAACTGTCATTTGACAACATCAAGCCGCGTACGATCCAAGGCCAGTGAAACCGCGGCGATGATCAGCAAGCCTTGCACGCCCTTCTGCACATAGGGTTCGATGCCCATCAGGATCATGCCGTTGGTGAGCACGATAACGATGAAGACGCCGATGACCGAGTTCAGCACGGAACCGACGCCGCCCGACAGTGCCGTTCCGCCGACGACGACGGCGGTGATGGCGGAAAACAGCCGGTCCTGGCTGATCAGGGCATGGCCACGGCCGATCTGCGCTGCGGAGAGAGCGCCTGCCAGGCCATAGAAAGCACCGGCAATTCCGAATATCAGAATGCGGGTGCGATCAACCGGAATGCCGGCATTGCGGGCGGTCGCTTCGTCGGTGCCGATGGCATAGAGCCAGCGGCCGATGCGGGTGCGCTCCTGGATGACCCAGGCAACACCTACGGCAATTGCCGCGATATAGACGGCGGCGGGTATGTCGAGGAACCGGCCGAGTGAGAGATAGCCGCGGAATTCGTTGTCGGAAATCCGCACCATGACCCCGCCCAAGATGGCGGTTGCCATTCCGATACTGGCGAAGCCCATGCCAAGCGTGGTCATGAACGAGGGTATGCGAAACTTCACATGGACGAAACCGTTCAAGAGCCCGATCAGGCCGCCTATCACGATTGCCGCAGGCACCGAAAGCGGTCCGATTGCCACGCCGGTGAAATCATTGGCGACCAACATGGAAGCGGCAACGGCGCAGATGGCGATGACGCCTTCCGCCGACAAATCGATCGAGCCCATCAGGATGATGAAGGTCGCTCCCATGCAGATCACCAGCGGGATCGACGCCGTGTTCAGCATTCTGACGAGATTGGAAATGCCAAAGAAATTCGGATTGAACAGGCCGATCAAGATACAAAGCCCAACCAGCACAACGACCGGAGCCCAGCGCCGCCACTGCTTTGCCCATATTCCGCCGGCCGGCGCTGCAGCTTTCACGAGCGATTCCCTCGAACCAACCATCCGGCAAGTGCCGGCCGGGTGTCAAGCATCCGGCCGGCCTTCGTATTCGGGGATTTCTCAGCCGCGATACTGGATCTGGCCAGTGGCCTTGCCCCACAGGTCGTTGAAGTCGATTTTCGACGGGTTGTTCTTGTAACCGGCAACCGTCTCTTTGGTGACGATGATGCCGGTGCCATAGAACTCGCGATGTTCGTGACCTTCCTTGGCGATGTCGATCTTGCCAGCGGCGTGGGCATATGGAATTGCCAGGCCCATGCCACCCGTCCACAACGGATCCCAGGCCACGGTTCCGGCGAATTCGCCAGCCTCGATTGCCGCAACCGCTGCGTCGATGCCATCAATGCCCACGACGGGCACTTTTCCGGCCAGCCCGTTCTGGCGCAATGCTTCGAGAGCGCCCATGCCCATGCCGTCATTGGCCGCGAAGACGCCCTTCACCTTGTCGCCGAAGCGCGTCAGCCAGGCCTGGGTAATCTCGAAGGCCTTCTGCTCATTCCAGTCAGCCGGCTGGAAATCGAGGAGCTCCACCTTGCCATTGGTCTTGGCAATAGCATTGTCGAGGCCAAGCTTGCGCTCGATCGCCGGGACGTTGGACAGAATACCGCCCAGGGCCACGATGCCGCCCTCGCCGCCGAATGCCTTGAACAGTTCGTTGGCGATGGCTTCAGCTGTCGGCACACCGTCAAACGACATGTGAGCGACATAATTCGGATCGTGATCCCACGGATGCAGATCGGCTGGTTTGTTCCATTGCGTGACGACGAAGCCGCCGGCCTTCTTCATTTCCTCGACGATGACGCGCGCATCCGGCGAGTCATTTGGATCGACGTTGAGGATCAGCTTGCCGCCGGTGCGTTGCAGCAGCGCCTTGATGTCAGCAATGCCCTTCTCCGAATTGCCTTCGGTGACCAGCACTTCATACTTGGCGCCGATAGACTTTGCGAAATCCTCGCCGCCCTTGGCGAATGTGGCGTGATAGGGATTGGCGACAGAGCGCAAGGAATTCGCCAGGGTCCAGGTGGTTTCCTGGGCGATCGCCGGCTTGGAAAATGGCAAACCGATCGTTCCCAGAGCCGCAGCGCCCGCGGCACCTTTCAGAACCGTGCGCCGGGTTTGATTTTTCGTGAGCATCCGAGTCATGTCATCCTCCCATGATTTTTTGGCCTTTACTGCACCATCTAGTTACTTCATTATGGGAGGCTGTCAAGTGGGTTGCAAAGCAACTGCGGAAATATGTATTGAGGCCGAACTCCGGCAGGACGCTCAGGGATAACACGATGGCCATCGCAGCCGAGACCGCCCCAGCAACCGCCCCCAAGGGACGGCCGCGCGACGCTGAGCAGACGCGCAAGCGTATCCTTGAAGCGGCAACTGTGGAATTCGCCCGCAAGGGGCTGGGTGGCGCCCGGGTTGACGCCATCGCGCTCCGCTCGAAATCCAACAAGCGCATGATCTACCACTATTTCGGCAGCAAGGAGCAGCTGTTCAAGCAGGTTATCGAGGCCGCCTATGTCGGCATTCGCACCGCCGAGCAGAAGCTGCATCTCGACGAACTGGAGCCGGAAGAAGCGGTCTCGACGCTGGTCCGGTTCACCTGGGCCTATTACCTGCAGCATCCGGAATTCCTGACGCTGGTGAACAGCGAGAATCTGCATCGCGCCAAACATCTCAAATCGTCCGAAGTCATTCGCGCGGTGAGCGGCCAGTTCATGCAGATGGTGAAACAAATTCTCGACCGCGGCATCGCCACTGGGGTGTTCCGGGCGGGCATCGACCCGGTGCAGCTCAACATCACCATCGCGGCAATCGGCTACTACTATCTCACCAACCGGTTTACCGGATCGATTGTCTTCGAGCGCGATCTCATGTCGCTGGACAATCTGAATGCCCGGCTTGAATTCAATCTCGATACGATCCTGAGACTTGTGAAAAAGCATCCATGATGGAACACCCCTTCTTCATTCCGGTTCCGAGACTGCCTGCCGATATCTATGCGCAAATCCGCGACACGGCCCGGCGCTTTGCGGAAACCCGCATAAGGCCGAAGGCCGCGGCGCTCGACGAAGACGAAAGATTCCCAAGCGATATTTATGCCGAAATGGCCGAAGTTGGTTTGTTCGGCATCACCGTGCCGGAAGAGTCGGGCGGTGCCGGGCTTGATGCGCTGTCCTACGCGCTGGTGATGGAGGAACTATCGCGCGGCTATGCTTCGATTGCCGATCAGTGCGGGCTTGTCGAACTGATCGGCACGCTTCTCTGCGCGCATGGAACGGAGGCGCAGCGCGCACAATGGTTGGGCGATGTAATCTCGGCCAAGAAGCGTGCCGCTTATTGCATCACCGAGGCGGAAGCGGGAACGGATGTCTCGGGTGTGAAGACTACCGCAGTTGCCGATGGTGCGGGATGGCGGCTGTCGGGTTCGAAAGTGTGGATACACAATGCTCCGGTCGCCGATGTCGGCTTCGTTCTGGCCCGCACCGACCCAGCAGCCGGCAACCGCGGCATGTCGATCTTCATTGTCGATCTCAATGCCAGCGGCGTTTCGCGCGGAAAGAAAGAACACAAGATGGGGCAGCGGGCCTCGCACGTCGGGCAACTGCATTTCGACTCCGTCGCGCTGGGGCCGGAAGCTTTACTTGGAACCCTTAATCGTGGCTTTCACATCATGATGAGCGTTCTCGACAAGGGCCGCATCGGCATCGGCGCCTTGGCTGTGGGCATCGCCCAGGCGAGCCTGGAAGCGGCGACCGACTACGCCAAGACACGCAAGCAATTCGGCCGGACCATTGCTGACAACCAAGGCTTGCAATGGCTGATGGCCGACATGATGAAAGACATCACTGCAGCGCGGGCACAGGTGCATCGCGCAGCGATGACCATGGATGCGGGGCTTCCGGCGACGATGGAGTGTTCGATTGCCAAGTGCTTTGCCAGCGATACTGCAGTCCAGCATACGTCAAATGCCGTGCAGATTTTCGGCGGCTCCGGTTACATCCGCGGTTTCGAAGTGGAAAGACTGTATCGTGATGCCAAGATCACGCAGATCTATGAAGGTACCAACCAGATTCAGCGGACGATCATTGCCCGCGAACTCCTCAAAGGGTGACATGTAGATGACGAAGTTCGCTGCCAATCTTTCGATGATGTTCACCGAATGGGAGTTCCTCGACCGCTTCGGCGCAGCAGCCGATGCCGGCTTCAAGGCCGTGGAGTTCCAGTTTCCCTATGCCTTTTCTCCCGATGAGATTGCCAAACGCCTGAACCGGCACAAGCTCACGCAGGCTTTGTTCAACCTGCCGCCAGGCAATTGGGACAAGGGCGAGCGCGGGCTTGCGGCATTGCCAGACCGGGCCAGTGATTTTCGGGCCTCGGTGCAGCAGGCCATTCCTTATGCCGAGGCTACCGGCGTGAAGCGCCTTCACCTGATGAGCGGGCATGCGAATCGCGCTAATCCGGCAGCCGTTGAAGCCTACAAATCCGCCATACGCTTTGCCTGCGGCCAGATTGCGCCACTGGGAATTTCCATTCTGATCGAACCCATCAACGGCCGCGACATGCCGGGATATTTTCTCAGCCAATTCGGATTTGCGGCCGAACTGATCGAGGCCATGAAGATCGAGAACCTGAAGCTGCAATACGATATCTATCACCGTCAGATTCTGCATGGCGATGTGCAGCGGAGTCTGGAGGCGCTGCTGCCGATGATTGGTCATGTGCAAGTTGCATCGGTTCCGCTACGCAACGAGCCGGGCAGCGGCGAACTCAACGACGCACACATATTCAGCCATCTCGACGCACTTGGCTATGACGGCTTCGTTGGCCTGGAGTATCGGCCCGCCAACGGAACGCTTGCCGGTCTGACCTGGATGAAGTGATTGCGTCCTCGATCTATTCATAGCCAGTCATTTCAACGTAGCCGCGCCCAGTGTGAGAACCTTCGAAGGTGACAGGTCCTTCCCAATAGGGGACTTGCGTCTTCATCCAGGCATTTGGGTTCAATGGGCGGGTGGTCACGTCTATGCCTTTCGAGGCGAGTTCAACGCGCCAGCGCACCGGCATGCCGCGCCCAGCCACGCGGGCGGTCTCGAGCGGAGTGACCTTCAGCGCACCGGGTAGTTGGCGTTCGGTCTTTCCATCGGCAGCAATCCATGTTGCACTGGTGAGGCCGGCACCAGTATCGCGAAGCCGAAAGCCCATGAGCTTCGCACCATCGGAGAAGTGCAATGAAAACCAATCCCAACCCGTCTGATCTGCCGCCAGAGGCTGCGAGGACCATTCGCGATCAAGCCAGGCTTCTCCGGTGACGATAACTTCTCCTTGAGGCGTGGAAAGCGTGCCGCTTACTTTGTAGAAGGGTTGGGAGTAGTAGTGGCTCGCTTGGCCTTGCGCCGACTTCACCGAGTAACCGTTGTCGCCGTGGAATACCAGCGGACCTCTGGCATCGAGCTTGAGATTGTAAGCAAAGTCGGCACCGGAGGCGCGCAGGTCGAGGCTCGCAAGTTCGTCCTTCCCGGGAGCCGGCGTGCTCTTCATCTGCCAGTCGTCGATATGGGCTTCAAACGGCCAGACCTGTACCCCGGCCTGGCCGATGCCGCCGCGTGCGATCCTTTCGGCGACATGGTGACTTTGGCTTGACGTCAGCGCGGCGTGTCCCATCCATAGCTGCGGGCTCTGCCATCCCTCGGCATTGCCCGGCTTCAAGGCGGTTCGAAACAGTGTCCACTGCACGCCGTAGGACTGATCGTCCGTACCCTGAAGATTGGCCGTGATGTACCACCACTCGATACGGAAGCCGGGGTGGGCACCATGATCCGCGGGAAAAACTAAGGTGGCGCCGCGTTGCGGAGTTGCGAAACCTTCGGCATCATTGCCAAGGCCCGCAAACCCCTGCGCTTGCACCGGCACCACAAGCAACAGATAGAGCGCAAGAATCTTTGCGCCGGATTTGCTAAGTTTCATGGGCAAAGACCTTCAACAGTCCAGCAGGGGCAAGCCGCAGCAAACGAATGGTGGGGAGCATTGCCGCCATGGCCGACGCTAGCAGCGCCAGTCCCCCCAAGACCAGCCAGTCGGATGGAAACAGATACAATGGCAGGCGCCAGCCGAAGGCTTCAACATTGACGACCGTCAGCAGTACCCAGGCAAGGCCAAGCCCAGCCGGGATGGCGGCGACAAAAGTAAACACCGCCAGTGCCAGGCTGCGCAGGAGCTCGAGGCCCGCCAAATGCGACCGTGTGAGACCCATTGCCCAGACCGGTGCAAGCTGGGCGATCCGCATGCCGGAAAGCGTTGCGAGGCTTGCCAGCATGGCGAGCGCGGCGACGCCGAGCGTCAAGACATTCAATGCTGCGGTGACGGCGAAGGTGCGTTCGAATATCTTCAATGAGTAGGCCTTGATGCCGGCCTGATCGACGATGTTTTCGGCCGGGAGATCGAATGTGATGCGCAACTCGTCAGCCAGCGCGGCGGCCTTTGCAGGGTTCACGCGGACACCGTAGCGCAAGCGGCTGGCCTCGGGATAAAGTGCCGTCAGCAGTTCGTTGGCGATGATGACCTCGCCCCTGGGATTGCCGTAGTCGGAAAAAATGCCGGAGATGGGCAATCGATGGCCGCCAGGAAGTGTCACCGTATCTCCGAGTTTCAAGGTGCCACGGCGAGCCAGCTGCTCGTTGACCAGTAGCGCTCGTTGAGACGAGATGTCATCCCACAATCCGGGACGGGATTCGAGCAGAGGCCAGTTGTCGCGGTAGGTGGCATGATCGGCAATGCCATAGATCAGCACCGGCTGGCCCTGAACCTTGCCCTCGACACTCCAGATCGGCAGCACGGCATCGCTCCGCGGCGCCAGCCAGTCGTGCATGGCCTGGGCTTCACCCGGGTTGCGGCCGGAAACATAGAGTTCCGACGCCAGGCGCTGATCCAGCCAGCCGATGAAAGTGAGGCGAAAGCTCGAGACCATGGTGCCGACGCCGATGTTGGTGGCGAGCGCCAGGAGCAGCGCCATCAAGGCCATGGATAGGCCTGGAAGTTGTTGGCGCGTGTCGGCCCAGAACCACTGCGCGACAGGCCCTCGCGACAGATGCGAACCGAGTTTCAACGCCAGCATGAGTAGTAATGGCAACATCAGTGCGGCTGCCAGCAGCAAGGCCGCAAGAAGCGCGAAGCCAGCCGCAAGGCCGGAGCCGAAGCCATGCAGCAGAGCGGCAATTGACAACAAAACCACTGCAGCAAGCGCCTGAAACAGCGTGATCCGCTCCGAGGCGATGGCCCAGGCCCGCGGACGCGCCGAGTTCAAGAGCGGCATGCGCCAGACTTGCCAGAGACCCTGCGCCGCAGAGATCAACGTGCCGAAGATGGCTATCGCCAAGCCGGCCAACCAGACCGAGGGGCGGAGCGACAGCGTTCCGGGAAGTTCAGCGCCGTAGAGGCCGCGCAGGCTCGAGGCGACATCGGGCAAAAGCAGTGCCGCAACGAGATAGCCCACGGCCACACCCACCAGACCGGATACCAACGCCAGAGTGAAAAGTTCAAGGCCGAGTATCAACACGAGCGATCCGGCAGGCAGGCCCATGGCCCTCAGTGTACGGAACATCGGACGGCGCTGTTCGAAGGCCAGGCCAATCGCGGCATGAACGATGAAGAATCCGACAGAGAAGCTCAGAAAGCCGAAGGCTGTCAGGTTCATGTGGAAACTGTCGGTGAGGCGCGAAAGATCGCTTTCCGTCGAGGGTTCCTTCAGCATCAGTTCGGGGGCAACTTGCACCAAGGGCAGCTGCACGCGCGACTGCGGCGGCGAGACCAGCAGGCGCGATATTTTTCCGTGCGCACTCAGCAGGATCTGCGCCTGACCGATGTCGGTGATCGCGGTACCAGGCGGCAGGCTTTCGGCAATGCGTAGCGGCGGCGTCTGCAGGCCCGCAAGATCGGCGGCGGTGTCCGCCGACACATAGAAAAGGCCCGGTGCGGAGACGAACTCTCCTAGGTTTCCGCCCACCGGGGAAACCGCGATCTGACCCGCCTCAGCGGGGAGCGTCAGTGGATCGATGCCGATAATGCGCAGGCGCTCGCCACCAAACCGCTTGGTGCCTTCGAGAACCGGGGAGACGTTCCATCCAGCGCGGCGCAGGTCAACATAAACTTGCTGACTGAAGAGCATCCCGTCCGCGCGCATTAGGCTCGGCAGACGGTCTTGGCCCAGCACCGCTGCGGCCCTGGCATAGCTGGCGCGCGCTTCGCCGTTAATGGCTTGCACCGCCGACCACAGAGCCGTGGCCAGTGCCAGACCCAGTAGCAGCATGGCGAGTTGCAGGGGTTTGCTGCGCCAGTGTGAAAGGAGCGCGATGAAAGCCCGCAGCAGCATCAGGCGAGCCCGCCGGCCCGCAAGTGGGCGCGTGACCCCAGTCGCGATGCCAGCCGGGTCGAATGGGTCGCCATCAGCAGTGCAGCGCCCGTTTCCTTCACCAGTTGCAACATCAAATCGAGCACAGCATCGCCGGTTGCCTCGTCCAGATTGCCGGTAGGTTCGTCGGCGAGAATCAGTTCCGGCCGCGCGGCCAACGTCCGGCCGATGGCGACGCGCTGCTGCTGGCCGCCAGACAATTGTTCGGGATAGCGATTGAGGCAATCCGATAGTCCGAGGCGCTGGCCAAGCGTACTTGTCCAAGCCGCATCGTTCCTGCCGGCGAGCCGGGCGTGGAAGGCCAGGTTGGCCGCGACATCGAGGGATGGGATCAGGTTGAACTGCTGAAACACCAAAGCCACCGTCTCGCGCCGAACCTGCGCCAGGACCTGATCCCCAAGGCCCACGATGTTGCGATCCTGCAACCAGATTTCGCCTGCGTCGGGTTGATCGAGACCGGCTACGAGATGCAGCAAGGTGCTCTTGCCGCTGCCTGACTCACCCGTCAATGCCAGGCTCTGTCCCATGGCCAGTGTCAGGCTCACGCCTTTCAGGACTTGGAGCTGTCCTTCGCTGGTTACGAAGGACTTGGTCAGATTGCGAATGTCAAGTAGCATGAATGAGTGCCGCCTCAGCGCATAACAACGTGCATTTTACGAAGAATAGCGATACGCGGACCCTTCGTTCATCTCGCTGGTGTCATCCAACCCGGCATCTGCAGCCAAAGACGGCGGTAACCCTCCCAGGCGCAGAATGCGGGCGACAGCCAATGCGGACCGATGCCGGATGTCAAGCTCTCGCCGGCGAGCAGTATTTTTTCCTTGCCATGTCAGCACTCCCAAATGGATTGTTGGAAATCTATGTCATGGCCGCGGACTTAAGCCAGAGGAGAGTCCGGTTATGGCGATTTGGCCGTTCAACCGCCGGCCGTCTCGAGACTTCTACTGGCGACCCCTTCGGTGATGCCAATGACGGCTCGCACCGGGAGATGATCGGAAGCCAACCGGGCCAATGGCGTTTCGATAGCCTTCATCTCATAGACCGTGACGTGGCGGTTGGTGAGGACGCGGTCGAGCGGCCACAGTGGAAAGCGCGAGGGATAGCTGGCGATCGCCATATCGACATCCGACAGATGCGGGTCGAACATGCGGATGGCCGAGCGTTCGGGGCTGCGCCAGTCATTGGTGTCGCCAAGCAATATGACCGCCCGGTCATCAACCGGATGCGCGGCGCGCAAAATGGCATCGACCTGACGGGCCCGCGAGGAATGCAGCAGTCCAAAGTGCGCTCCGATGATGCGGATAGACCGGCCTTCGATATCGAAATCCGCCAGCACGGCGCCACGCGGCTCAAGCCCCGGCAGTTTCAGCTTTTCAATCGCCGTCAGCTTGCCTGTGCGGTGAAGAATGACATTGCCGTGCCAGCCGTGGCTCATGGCGCGGGAGCCCTCGTCGAGCACGGACTCATAGCCGCCGCGGTGTTGCAACGCCTTCAGATCAAGCAGTCCCTTGCGGCTGCGAAAGCGCTGGTCGGCCTCCTGCAATGCGATGATGTCGGCATCGAGTTCGAGCAGGACACTCAATACGCGGTTGGGATCGAAAGTACCATCGGTGCCGATGCATCGGTGCACATTGTAGGAGGCGACCGAGATGCGCAATGGCGGGTCAGCACCATGATGCTGTCTCAGCTTTTGCCCGATAAAGGGCGGTTCATGCCCCTGGTTGCGGGACAGATTCCGCCGCAAAGCTGGAACGATGTGCTTCATCGTCCGTCGATCTCCGGGAAGAGCAGTGCAATCTGGGTCATGTCAATTCGTCTGCCGGTTTGGCGGTGGGACCGGCAAAGCTCTTGCGGAACTGCGCCGGACTCTTGTGGAAGCGTTCCTCGAAGGCTTCGTAGAAACTTGATAGCGAACCAAAGCCGCAATCAAATGCAATCGCCGCAACCGGCAGATCAGTGGCAATCAGCATCGATTGCGCCGTGTCGAGGCGGTGGCGGGTGATCGACTGCTTGATGGTAAGTCCGACGGCGCGCTTGTATAGGGTCATCGCGTAGTTGGGATGCAGGCCGGCAGCCCGCGCCACATCGTCAACGGCGATCGGTTCGAGGCCCTTCTCGCCGATGAAGCGGGCCATGCGCTCGACATTGACGATGCGTTCGGCGTCGTGGCTTGCCGCATTGGCGGCCATGGGTGCGATTTCGCGCAAATCGTGCCAGCCCTCGCGGTCGAGCCGGCGCACACGGGCGCTGAGTTCTTCGCGGACGATCTGCTCCAGTTGTTCGTCGCCTGACAGCAGCTCCTCGCGCCAGCGCAGGAAAATGTCGCGGTCCCAGGCCTTGATGCCGAGAGCCTCGACAACGGCTCCCCGGAAGATTGCCTCGCGCAGACGGCTCATGGTTGGCAACCCAAGGAACACCGACATCGGAACATAAAGGCAGACGAAACGCGTCGGCTCGATACGATCGATCACTTGATGCGGAATCATGCCCCAGAAGAGAATCAGACGGCCGGAACCGACGGTTATCCGGCGACCGTCGAACCAGTAGCTCATCTCGCCTTCCAGCACGAGATTGAGCTCAATCTGGCTATGCATGTGCGGACCTTGCATGCATTGCACTTCAAGCTGTTCGCCGGCGCAAAACCGGTGATCGCCAAAAACCACAAGCGGATGGCCGCGCTCGGTTTCCGGCAGGGCCGGTACGCTCTCATCGTAGTAGTCTCGGGTGCGGGATTGTAGCATCTTGGGAACTGGAGCTTAGGAATCCGGAAGTCTGGCGTTTGTTTCCGGTAGAAGCTTACGGGTTTCCGGCGCATCGTCAAGCTACTCACGAGACCCAAAACAACAACCGGGCACGTGTCAGACCTGCCGCCGCCATGGTGGTTGCGGCCTATGGGAGGATGAACATGAAGATTTTCAAAGGCCTGACTGGCCTTTTTCTTGGTTTCGCGCTGGCCAGCTCGACGGCCCTCGCAGGCGAACTCGTTCTCAATTCGGATCAGACCGATCCGGCACCGAAGAAGGCGATGGAAGAATTGATCGCCGGCTTTGAAGCCGCCAATCCGGATATCAAGGTGAAGTGGAACAACTTCGACCACGAGGGTTATAAGTCGGCCATCCGCAATTTCCTCACTGCCGATCCGCCGGATGTCGCGGCATGGTATGCCGGCAACCGCATGGCGCCGTTTGTGAAGGCCGGGCTGTTTGAGCCGGTTGACGATGTTTGGGAAGCCAATGGTTTCAACGATCAGCTGAAATCGACTTCGGCCTCAATGACCATAGATGGCAAGAAGTGGGGCGTTCCCTATACCTACTATCAGTGGGGCATTTACTACAACAAGGAAGCCTATGCGAAAGCCGGGGCCACCGAGCCGAAAAACTGGGCGGAATTCGTTGCCAACTGCGAAAAGTTCAAGGCCGCCGGCATCGACTGCCTGACCACCGGTACGAAGGCCCTGTGGCCGGGCGCCGGCATCTTCGACTACATCAACATGCGCACCAACGGCTACGAGTTCCATATGGACTTGACCGCAGGCCGCGTGAAGTGGACCGATGACAAGGTGAAGGCGACCTTTGCGGAATGGGCCAAGGTTGTTCCCTTCATGAGCGCAAACGCAGCTGCCATCGACTGG